>DATFUQ010000014.1:0-5932 GCA_035260745.1 Lacunisphaera sp.
TTCAGCCACTCTGAAGCTACAAGAATTAAGGCAGCAACTAACGCCGCGCCATCTGACCTCAAACCAGCGCCAACGCCTAGTGGAATTGCTAAAGACGGGACCAAAGGGAACAGCGCTGCTGACCTGTCCCATGAATAATTCCGAGGCATCTGACTTTTTAACTGAAATAGGTGCAGCATTAAAGGAGGCGGACTGGAAGGTCGCCCCGGATATACCGAGAATTTTCGAAACAACCCCTGTTGGGTTAGAATTTAGTATCCCACGAAATGACACATCCCAGCCAGCCGTAGAATCGCTTGACGCTGCCTTTGAGGCCGTAGGATTGACTATCTCTAATCGCGGCGTTTTGCCGGGCCTAGGCACCGATGTTAGGATTTTAGTAGGGGCAAATCCAAAATCAATAAAGTGACGGCATTTTTCACCATGGAAACAAAACGAACCAACGAAGCCTTTAATCGCTTCCGCACGCTGACACAGCGCGTCGTATCCGTTCCTAAAAAGAAGGTGGATGCGCTGTCTAAGCGGCTTGAGAAGCGGAAGGCCCGCGCCAAAACCGCCTGAGTTTTGCTTCGCGGTTTTCAAAGGTTTCCCCTCGTGCCCACTGAGGCTAGTATATTGATACCCTCTCCAGAGGGGATTTTCGAGGCATGAAATTCCCCTCCATCAAGAGGGGTGCCCGCAGGGCGGGGTGTGTCACCGCGGGCGCTGGCTCAGGATAAATTCAAATTGTTTCTGGGAAAACAGCCGGCGGGGCACGCGGCGCTCCGCCTCGGCGATGAGCTTGTCCCAGTCGGCATCATTGGGCGGGCCGTAAGGCTCCCAGGACGTGTGATGGCCGTATTTCTTGGTCCAGGTGATGTTCTTGCCAAAAACATCGACACATACCTGGTGTTTCTTTCCTTCCGCGTCTTTTTGCCACCAGCCGAATTCCATGAGGTCAGTGTGAGGAGGAGCTGGTTGACGGCAAGCTGCTAGCGTCTTCCCTTTTGAAACCCCTCATTAATCCCGCGACAGCTCGCCGGCGCGGCGGGTGCCGGCGAGGATGGTTTCCTTGACGGTCTCGCGGAACCTGGCGGAAGCCATGACCTGCAGGCCGGCAAAGGTCGTGCCGTTGGGCGAGACGACCTTGTCGCGCAAGACCTCGGGCTCGCCGCCGGTATGGGCGAGGAGCTTTGCGGAACCGAGCACGGTCTCAAGCGCGAGCTTCTGGGCGGTCTCGCGCGGCAGGCCGGCGGCCACGCCGCCGTCGCGCAAGGCGGCGACAAATTCAAAAAGAAACGCCGGGCCGCCACCGCTGAGCGCCGTGGCCGCGTCCATGTGCTCCTCGCCGAGTTCGAGCAGCTGCCCCAGGGCGCCGAGCAGTCTTTCCACGCCGGCGCGGTCCGCCGGCGCGAGCGGTGCGAGCGAGCACCACGGCGTGATGCCCGCGCCGATGCTGGCGGGGAGATTGGGCAGGGTCCGCACCAAGTTGCGGGCGCGGGGAAAGGTTTGCGCGAGGCGCGCCAGCGGCTTGCCGGCCAGCACCGAGAGGACGAGCTTGCCGGCCGTCAGCCCGGCGAGGCGCGGGTCCGCGCCAGCGAGCGACTGGGGCTTGAAGGCGATGACCACGGTGTCCGCGCCGGCGAGCAGCCTGGGCAGGTCCGGCTCGTGGGTGATGCCCGTGTCCGAGGCGAGTTTCTGCGCCGTGACGCCGTGCTTGCTGGTGCAGGCGATGTCGCCCGGCGCGTGGACTTTTTTGGCGAGCAGCCCGCGCACCATGGCCGATGCCAGATTGCCGGCGCCGAGGAAAATTATGCGAGGAGAGGGCATCGAAGTTGGGCAGATGGATTGCCGCGTTGCTGCGCTCCTCGCAATGACAATTCCGACGAGCCCGTCCGGAGGCCAAGCTCCACCACTCAGGCCTTGTCTTTGCTCTTCCGCTCGAGCGGGTGGCGGATGGTGCAGATGGCGCCGCCGCCGGGCCGGTCGATCAGGGTGACTTCGCCGCCCAGGGTGCGCATCGAGTGGCGGGCCACGGTCAAGCCCATGCCGACGCCGACGGTGTGCTTGGTGCTGGTGAACGGTTCGAAGGCGTGGTCCTTGATCTCGGGGTCGATGCCGCGGCCGCGATCCTCGATGTGCACGAGGGCGAAACGGCCCTCCTCGGGGCGCTCGACGATCTCGGTGCGGATATTGATGGGGCGCTTGTCGTCGGGCTCATCGTGATAGCTTTCCCAAGCGTTCATCAGCAGCTTGGAGAGCGTCTCCTCGAACACCTCGACGTTGGTGTCGATCAGCACCTCGCCGGCGGCGTTCTCCATGGTGATGGGCTGGTCGATCTTGTATTCAATCTGATAGCGGCGGATGCCGCTGTCGATCATGCGGACGAGGCTGGCGCGGATGAGCGGCGGGCGGTTCTTCACCACGAGGCTGGTGAGCTGCTTGATGATGACGACGATGCGGTTGACAGCGTCCTCGAGGTGCTGGGCGTTCTTCTTCACCAGCGCGGGCTTCTCGTGGTAGGCCTTGATGAGGTCGACGTAGCCGATGACGACACCGAGGAGATTGTTGAGATTGTGCGCGATGCCCTGCGTGACAGCGCCGATGGTGGCGGAGCGGCGGGATTCACCGAGGCGGGCCTGCAGGTCGACGAGCTCGCGGTTGATCGAGACAAAACGAAGCTGGGTCTGGACGCGGGCGAGGGTTTCGTCGAGGTCGATGGGCTTGGTGATGTAGTCCACCGCGCCGACGCCGAGGCCCTCGATCTTGCCCTCCTTGGAGGTGCGGGCGGTGATGAAAATGACGGGGATGGCCTTGGTCTCCTTGTCGGCCTGCAGGCGCTGGCAGACCTCGATGCCGTCCATCTCGGGCATCATGACGTCGAGCAGGATGAGGTCGGGCTTGTCGGCCTTGACGAGATCGAGCGCCTCGCGGCCGGAATAGGAGGTGGCCACGGTCATGCCCTCGCGTTCCAATTTGCGTTTTAACAACTGGACGTTGATCGGCTGGTCATCAACGACGAGAATCTTGGGCGTGGCCATGCGGTGGGTAGGGGAGCGAAAGGGGTTTGCCGGTGACTGGCAAGTTTCAGTTAAGGCCAAATGGTCTATTTGTCACCGGTGGGTGAAACTTGGCTCTGGCGGCGGGCTTTCAAAGTATTTTGCATCAGCATGGCCACGGTCATGGGGCCGACTCCGCCGGGGACGGGCGTGATTTTGCTGCACAACGGGGCGACCGTGGGGAAATGGACGTCCCCGGTCAGGCGATAGCCGCTCTTTTTGGCAGGGTCGGGCACCCGGTTGACGCCAACGTCAATGACCACGGCGCCGGGTTTGACCATGTCGGCGGTGACGAACTCGGCCTTGCCGATGGCGGCGATGAGCACATCGGCCTGACGGGTGATGGTCGCAAGATTCGCAGTCTGGGAGTGGCAGACGGTGACGGTGGCATTGGCCCACGGCTTGCGCTGCAGGGCAAGCAGAGCCGCGGGTTTGCCGACGATGAGACTGCGGCCGAGCACCACGACGTGCTTCCCCGCGAGCTTCACGCCGGAACGCTGCAGGAGTTCCATGATGCCGGCGGGCGTGCAGGCGACGAAGCCGGTGTCGTCCTCCTGCGCGAGCTTGCCGAGGTTGAGCGTATGGAAGCCGTCCACGTCCTTGTGCGCGGCGATGCGGCGGAACACGGCGATCTCGTTGAGGTGCTTGGGCAGCGGCGACTGGACGAGGATGCCGTCCACCCCGGGATCGGCGTTGAGTCCGTCGACAAGGGCAAAAAGTGCATCCGCGGAAATGGTGACCGGCGGGAAGATGAGCCGGCTCTCGATGCCGATCTCGGCGCCGGCCAGTTCCTTTTTCTTCACATAGGAGACGGAGGCGGGATCTTCGCCGACGCGGACAAGCGCGAGGCACGGTTTGCGGCCCGGCAGAGCGGCGACCTGAGCCTTGAGCTCGGCGATGATGGCCGCGGCGATCTTGTTACCGTCGATTAATTCCATGGAGGGAAAAAGAAAAGCCGGCCGCGGGCGGCCGGCGGGGGTGCGGGATTTATTTCAACACCATGGACTCGGCGGCGATGACGAGATCCTTGCCGTCCACCGTGTTCCGGACGGTGCCGGTGATGGTGACATTGCAGTCGATCATGGTCTCGATCTTCTCGGTCAGCACCAGGCGCTTGGTGTCCACGTAGGCGAAGCGGCGGCCGGAGACATCGACGAGTTGGTAGTCGTAGAGCGGGTTCGGGTTGAGGATGGCGCGGCGCGCGAGGACGAGCTTGCCCGCGAAGAGGCGGGGCAGGTCGGCGGTGTTGCCCGTGATCGGCACCGGGTGACCGGCGGTGGTCACGGGGGCGGCCGGCGTAGCGGGCGCGGTGAAGCTGAACACGGGCTTGGTCTCCGCCGGCGTGTTGGCGGCCTCGCCCACGGCGATGAAGCCCTGCAGTTTTTTCTCGAGCCTGACCTGACACCAATCGGCGGCGTTGTTGACGAGTCCGATGACTTCGGTCTTGTCGCCCGCGGCGGCGGTGGCGAGGAGCTGGGCACTCTTGCTCGGGGCGGCGTAGATGCTGGCACCCTCGCGGACCTCGAGGCCCTTGGTGATGTCGCGATTGTGCACATAAACCTCGAAGGGACCGGCAACCTCGACGCGGCGCCAGCCGGCGGGGGCGACGCCCACGACAGTGACGGTGGAGCCGGCCTTGAGACGGGTCAGGACGGGCGATTTCGGGTCGGACTGCACAAACACCGCGGTGTCGGCCGTCAGGGTGTCGGCGGCCAGGCGGATGACGGTAAACGCGAGGAGTCCTACTACGCCAAGGCTTCGGAGGACAAGGAACGGGACGGGTTTAATTTTCATGATGGGCGGGAGCCGCCTCGTCGCGGTAGTGCGAACGTGGAACGGCAAAGAGGGATTGGATTTCCTTCGTAGAAAGTTGTTTGACGCCGCGCAAAGGAATTCCTTTCAGGCGGAGGGCACCGATCTGGTAACGGCGGAGGCGGCGGACCTCGAATCCGAGGGCAGTGAAGAGCTGGCGGATCTCCCGTTTCTTGCCGTGGTGCATGTGGACATCGAGCTCGGGCGAGCTGCGATCCACGCGGGGATTGACGAGGTTGGCGCGCTCGACCTTAAGGTGCTCGCCCTCGAGCACAACGCCGTTGAGCAACTGGCGGAGGCGGCCCGCGGGGAAAGGTTCCTCAAGCGAGACGTAGTAGCGCTTCACGACCAGGTTGGACGGGTGCATCAACTTGTGCGCGAGGTCGCCGTCGGTGGTGAGGATGACGAGGCCCTCGCTGTCCTTGTCGAGCCGGCCGGCGCAGAAGAGCCGCAGTTTCGCCCATTCGCGCGGCAGGAGGTCGAAGATGGTCTGCGTGGCGTGTGGGTCGCTGTTGCTGCAGACGACGCCGCGGGGCTTGTGCATGACGAGGGCGAGCTTGGGCTGGGCCTGCGACCGGAGGGGCTTGCCGCGCACGCTGACCTTGTCGGTGCCGGGCTCGACCTTCTGGCCGAGCGTGGCTTTCACGCCGTTCACATAGACCTCGCCCGCCACGATCAGGGCCTCGGCGGCGCGGCGGGAGCAGATGCCGGCCTCGGCGATGAGTTTCTGGATGCGGACGGGTTCCATGTAATCCGGCTGCATGGCAGGCCGTCCCGGGCGGAGCAACAGGAAAGCCGCCCGCGTATGGCTGGAATCATGCTTGCAACGGGTTCCCGACTGGCGGCAAAACGTCCCACAAGCATGAGCTCGGAGTCCACTCCTTCCGCCTACGACAAAGACCATCCGTTCCCCGCCCGGGTGACGGAGAACCGGCTGCTGAACAAGGCCGGCTCGCACAAGGAAACGCGGCACATCGTCGTGGACATCGCGGGCAGCGGGCTGGACTACAAGGTCGGCGATTCGCTCGGGGTCTTCCCGTCGAACCGGCCGGAGGAGGTCGCTGAGATTTTGTCGCGGCTCG
>DATFUQ010000015.1:0-6926 GCA_035260745.1 Lacunisphaera sp.
GGCTGGGATTGCGGATCTGGCCGGAGATGGAGACTTCGCGCACGGCATACTCCTCCACATTGATCGTAACCTGCGGATTGCGGAGATAGCGGCCTTCCTTGTAGGCGTTTTCAATCGCGGTCTGGGCCTCGACGAGGGTGAGGCCACCGATCGTGATCTCGCCGAGCAGGGGCAGATTGACGTGACCGCGGGCATCGACCCGGACCAGGGTGGTGAGGTCATCCTCCTGATAGACCGCCACGCGCAGGCGGTCGGCCATGGTGAGAGTGTGGATGTAATTCTTCTTGTCCATTTTGCCAGTGCCCTGGCCGTGCGCCGGCAGCGCGCCCCAAAGGGTGAGGGCGGCGAGGAAGGGGAGAAGGTGGCGGGTAACTTTCATGGCGATGGTTCAGTAACGGCTCGCGATATCGAAGGAGAATCCCTGGCGGTCAAATTGTGAAAAGCTTATATTCGATGAATTGCGAAAATAGGTGTAACTGGCCCCGAGTGAAAGCTGTTCATTCATCTTATAGTGGGCGCTGACGTCAAAGCTGAAGAAATCATCAGTCCGGGGCGGCTGGTCGCGGGCGAGGAATTTATTGCGACCATAACCGACACCGCTGCCAAATTCAATTTTGCGGGTGAAGGCGTAGGTGGCGCGCAAGGCTACGCCCGTCGAGTCAACCGAGGCACCGGTCGCGATGGTGTTGAAATCCCGGTTGATTGAGCCGCTGAGGCCCAGTTTGCGGGTGACCGGCCAGCTGAGCGAGCCCGAGGCATTGACCTGGGCAAAATTTTCGCCGCCGCTCCCGCTGGTCTCCCGGATCTGGTAGCCGAGGCGGATGCTGCCACTGAGCTTGGCCAACAACCCGCCAGTGGCGCCGACGTTGAACCAATGGTCCGTGGTGTTGTTGCCGATGGAGGTCCGGGAGACGCGGATGCGGTAGCCGCCGACGAGATCCAGCTTCGAGGTGTAGACGTAGAACAAATCCAGCCCCTCGGTGTAGTCGGTGTAATTGGCCAGGGCGGTGCTGGCCGGGTAACGGCGCTGCAAATAGCTCGTCGATGACGTCACGTAGAATTTGTCGTTGACCGGGTATTTCAGGCTGAGGCCGAGGGGAAAATTCCAGGAGCTGGTCCGCAGGTTGACCGCGCTGTCCGCCCGGCTCTCGCGAAAGGCATTGATGGTGATGGCGCCGGTGGTGCGGCCGGTGGTCTTGTTGAATTCAATGTAGAAACCGGGGTTGACGGCATTCTCGTCGGAGTATTTGCCGTAACGAACATAGTCGACCTTGACCGTCGCATTGACCGCGATGATGCCGGCCCGGCGCTTCAGGTCGACCCCGGCGTCCGCGGTGATCGTGTAATCGGCGCGGTTGGTGTAATCGGAAAAGACATTCGAGTTGTAGGCGAAGGCCACGCTGCCAAAGACAAAAAGCTGGTTGCGCGAGCCGTCGATATTGAGCAACGCCGGGGCTCGGGGCAGCGCCAGCCCAAGAGTGAAAACCCCGAGAAGATATAGTCTGCCTTTGCCGGGAGGAATCACGACAGGTTCATCTTCCAACTCAGCCTCCCGGCAACCGATCGGGACTGATGACGATGTTGACCGGCGGATTCTGGGGGACCGTGGGCTTGGCCACTATTTCCTCCGTGCCACCGCCGCCTGCGGACGGCGAACCGATGGTTGGGGTGCCTGCCGCGGTGCTTTCCACCGGTGGCCCATCGAGACCCTGCGCGGACTTTTGCTCGATGACCTCAAAGGTGACCGTCTTGCGTGCGTTGGAGGCGAGGCTGACGCGCTCACTGACGACCAGCAGTGCTTCAGAGGGAGTCTGGATTACACTGACAAAGAATGGCTGACTGGGGGAGACCAGACGGATGATGATACGTTCACCGGGATGGAGAACGTAACCACCGTTGTCTTTGTCTCCCGTGCGCACGGTGGCGTCGCCCTCCAGCAAATCGATGATCGTCTCAGTAGCGGTCGTCTCGATCGAGATTCTGCCACCACGGACATTGATCGAGGCCAGCGGAGTGGAGCAGAGCAGGGAGCTGCCCGAGACAAACTGACTGGTGGAAATGCCCATGGTCCCGCGCGTCAGATGGATATCGCTCAGAGAGATTGAAGGCTCCACGGCCGTATCCGCACCGGCGTTCCGGTTGGGGGCAAACGGCTCCTGGTCGAAACGGTTGATTTCAAGATGGCTGTTTCCCCCGATCGACATGCCCATGCCGTTTGAATAGACAAAGGCGATGCGTGAGTTTTCCGCGGTTTCTATCACCGTGCCGGGGGCATCAAAGGCGGTGGCTTGGCGGGCAGTATAGATTTTGTCGCCGGTCTGAATCTGTGTGTCACCGACAGATTCGGCGATATAGAGTTTGCTGGTGGGCCCCTTCTTCTTGCCGAGCTGGCGCTGCGCAAACACAGTCGGAGAGACGGCCAAGAGCGCCATGGCGCTGAGCATTAAAATGCGAACTAGGTTGGTTTTCATGGCCTTGATTAAAATATAGCTAGCACAGTTACCTGTTCAGGTGAAACTGCTTCGGTCTGACTCCCGGATTAGACTAGGGTGTTACACCTATTTCAAGGGTAAAATCCGCATATTAATCGGAAATACATAGCTCTCTATACCAAAAGATTAATCAAGCGGCCTCTTACATAAATAGTCCGCTTGATAGGTTTCGCACCAATATGGGGTGCTACCTTGGGGTTGGCCGAGGCCAGTTGGGCCAATTCAGCCTCGGCGATATCAGCGCCAACCGTGACATCACCCCGGTGCTTTCCGTTCACTTGGATGACGATCTTGATGGTGCTCGCGACAAGCTTGGCCGGATCGAACACCGGCCAGCCGGCAGTCATGATTGATGCGGTCCCGCCCAGCCGGGCCCACAACTCCTCCGCGAGGTGAGGCGCGAAGGGCGCGAGCAGACGCAACACGTCCTGCATCGCGGCGCGGGGCAGGGCGGGTTCTTTTTGCAGCGCGTTCGCCAGGATCATCATTTGCGAGATGGCGGTGTTGAAGTGGAGGCCCTCGATGTCGTCGCCTACTTTCCGGATGGTTTCGTGGAGCAGCTTGTCGGTCTCGGCCGTAAGCCGGCCGTTGGCCGAGATGCGGGGATTGACCGCGCCCTCCTCGTTAAGGCACTCGCGCCAGACTTTGCGAAGAAAACGATGAACACCCTCAATGCCCTTGGGGTTCCATGGTTTCATCGCCTCGAGCGGTCCGAGGAACATCAGATAGAGGCGCAGTGAATCCGCGCCGTAGGCCCGGATGATGTCGTCGGGATTCACCACGTTGCCGCGGCTCTTGGACATCTTGACTCCGTCCTCGCCCAGAATGATGCCCTGGTGGAAAAGCTTCTTGAACGGCTCGGCTTGCGGCACGACGCCAAGATCGAAGAGCACCTTGTGCCAGAAACGCGCGTAGAGCAGGTGCAAGACCGCGTGCTCCGCGCCACCGACATAGAGATCGGGCACGTCCCAATACTTCATCGCCTCCGGGCTCGCGATGGCCGTGGCGTTGCGCGGGTCGAGGTAGCGTAGATAATACCAGCACGAGCCGGCCCACTGCGGCATCGTGTTCGTCTCCCGCCGGCCACGCACCCAGCTGTCGCCGGCCGGTCTGGGTTGCGTCGCGGACACGGCGGCGCTGGTTTCCACATTGAACCAGATTTCCAGCCACGCGGTCTCGTTGGCCAGCGGGCTTTCGCCCGTGCCGCTGGGCAGGTAGGAGTGCACCTCAGGCAGGACGAGCGGCAGGGCCGCGTCGGGCAGCGGCAGGGCAAAGTGTGTGACACCCTGCTCGACAAACTTCACCGGTTGCGCGGGCAGATCCTTGCGGATGGTCGCGGCGTGACGGTAATCGGCTTCGCTGACCCAGACGATCGGGAACGGCTCGCCCCAGTAGCGCTGGCGCGAGAAGAGCCAGTCGCGGAGCTTGTAGTTGATGCGCCGCGTGCCGGCTTTTTTTGTCTCCAGCCACGAAATGATCTTCTCCTTTGCTTGCGGCGTAGGAAGACCATCCAAGAAATCAGAATTAACTGCTACACCCTCCTCTTCGAGACACCGCTCATCGCTATAATAAACGACCGTTTCTTTTCCGTTAATCGTGAAGTATGCCCGTTTAGCCAATGCCGCGACGCTCTCGGGATCGCCAACGGTATAAGGCCTTGTTTGCCCGACAACCGCACGAATTTCTATGCCATCTTTCTTATATTGTTTTGCAAATTCTAGGTCGCGCTTGTCGTGTGCGGGCACGGCCATGATGGCGCCGGTGCCGTAGCCCATGAGCACGTAGTCGGCGCTCCAGATCGGCACACGCTCGTTATTAACCGGGTTGATGGCGTAGCTTCCTGTGAAAACACCACTTTTGTCCTTGGCGAGGTCGGTGCGCTCCAGATCGCTCTTGCCAGCGGCCTTCCGCCGGTAGGCATCCACCGCGCCGCGCTGGGCGGGCAGCGTGAGCGAGTCGACGAGAGGGTGCTCCGGTGCGACCACCATGTAGGTGCAGCCGAACAGCGTGTCGGGCCGCGTGGTGAAAACCTTCAGGTCGCCCAGCTCGGGATTCTCCAGCTTGAACCGCACCTCGGCGCCCTCGCTGCGGCCGATCCAGGCCTCCTGCATGCGCTTGGTCGAGTCGGGCCAGTCCACGTCCTTGAGCCCGTCAAGCAACTGCTCGGCGTAGGCGGTGATGCGCAGCACCCATTGGCGGAGGTTGCGGCGCTCAACGGGATAGTCGCCGACCTCGGACTTGCCGTCCACGATCTCCTCGTTGGCCAGCACGGTCTTAAGTTCCGGGCACCACCACACCGGGCGCTCATCGACGTAAGCCAGGCCTTTTTTGAAGAGCTGGAGAAAAATCCACTGCGTCCACTGGAAATATTTCGGGTCGGTCGTGTCCAGCTCGCGGTCCCAGTCGTAGGAGAAGCCGAGCGCCTTGATCTGCCGGCGGAAGGTGACGATGTTGTTCTGCGTGTTGGCCGCCGGGTGTGTTCCAGTCTTCACCGCATGCTGCTCGGCGGGCAGGCCGAAGGCGTCCCAACCGATCGGGTGGAGCACATTGAAGCCGCGCGCCCGCTTGCAGCGGGCCAGAATATCGGTGGCGGTGTAGCCTTCCGGGTGGCCGATGTGCAGTCCCGAACCCGACGGATAGGGGAACATGTCGAGCACGTAATATTTCGGCTTGGCCGAGCCATTTTCGGCGCGAAAAGCCTTGGTTTTCTCCCAGAAAGATTGCCAATGCGGCTCAATCTTTAGAAAGTCGTAGTCTTTGCAATTGGTAGCCATCGAGTAAAACCCGCCACATTGAGACATTCCCCTCCACCGTCAATCATCTGCCGAATGGCCGCGGCCTCACTGCTCATGCTCGGCCTGGCGCTTTCCGCCGACGCGGCCATGAGCCGCGGATTCAACCGCCTGCTGGAGGCCGTCGTCCGCATCGATGTGCGGGAAATCGAATTCACCGAGGGCACCAAGCGCATCACCGGCGGGGTCGGCTCGGGCGTGATCATCTCCAGCGACGGCCTGGTGCTGACCAATGCCCATGTGGTCAGTCCGCAGGCGGTGGAGGTTTCCATCACCCTGGCCAGCCTTGAGCGCGTCGGGGCGAAGCTCGTCGGCTGGGACCACTGGACCGACCTGGCGTTGCTGCGCATCGACCTGGACGCGGTGAAACGCCGCGGGCTCAGCTTCGCCTCGGCCGATTTCGGCAACTCGGACGAACTCTTCGCCGGCCAGACCGTGTATGCCGTGGGCACGCCGCACGGCCTGACGCGCACCGTCACGCGCGGCATCATTTCCAATCCCGACCGCTACTTTGAGGACAGCCGCGGCGTGAACGGCTACGAGACCGGCGCGTTCAACACCTGGCTCCAGACCGACGCCGCCATCAATCCCGGCAACAGCGGCGGCCCGCTGGTCACCGAGGATGGCAAGGTCGTCGGCATCAACTCGCGCGGTTTCATCGGGGCGGATAACCTCGGTTTTGCCATCCCGGCGAATGTGGCCCGCAAGGTCGCCGCCGCCCTGGTGAGCGAGGGCTCCATCACCCGCAGCTACATCGGCGTGGTGCCGGGCGTGCTGCAGGACCTCGAACGCTTCTACGAACTGGCCAGCAACACCGGCATGCTCATCAACAGCGTCGATCCCGGCTCGCCCGCGGCCAAGGCCGGCCTCCGCGCGGGCGATGTGCTCCTGACGTTGAACGGCCGCAAGGTGGACGGGCGTTTTCCCGAGCAGTTGCCGCCCATCCAGCAGTCCATTGCGAGCCTGCCCGTCGGGGCCAAGGTGAACCTCGGGGTGAAGCGCGGCAACCAGACGGTTGAGTTCACCGTGCAGACCGAAAAACTGGAAAGCCAGGTGGGCGAGGAATGGGCCTTTGAAAAATGGGGGCTCACCGTGCGCAAGGTCTCGCGCGCCTATGCCCGCGAAAACCAGCTGACCGACCAGACCGGCGTGATTGTGCTCGGCGTGCAGCCGGGGTATCCCGCCGGGGAGGCCGGACTCGCCCGCGGCGACATCATCACCAAGGTCGGCAGCGAGCCCATCAGGGAACTTGCCCTGCTGAAGGCCATCTACACGGCTTACGAGACCAAGCCCGAGCCGCAATTGGTCGAAGCCCAGCGCAACCGCCGCATTTCCCTCTACGTCATCAAGCCATGAGATATTTTCGTCCCGGCATTCTTGCGGTCATCCTCGGCGCCGTCACCGCTTCCGCCACGCCGCTGACCGACCTCTTCAACGAACGCCTGAAGTCGGTCGTGGCGGTGGAATTCTTCATCCAGGCCGAGACCGAGCGGCAGCCGGTCACGGTGCTCGGCACGGTGGTCGACGAGGCCGGCACCATCATCCTGCCGGGCGCGGCCATCCTGCCGAATGTCGCGCCGGAGCAGCTCAGGGATTTCAAGGTCTACCGGCCCGGCAGCACGGAGGCCTCGACGGCGGTCTA
>DATFUQ010000016.1:0-2403 GCA_035260745.1 Lacunisphaera sp.
CCCCGCCAAGCCCGGTGTTTCCGTTTCGACGATCGCCTTGGGTGTGGCCGTTCTGGCGCTCGCCGCCTTCGTTTTCCTGCGGCCCGCCGCCAAACCCGAGCCGGTCCCGCCGCCGGCGGCCCCGGCCGCGGCGACGGCCAAGCCGCCGGAGCCTTCGCCCACCCCGGCCTTTGCGCCCGATGCGAAATCCATCGCGGTGCTGCCTTTCGTCAACATGAGCACGGATGCCGACCAGGGATTTTTCGCGGACGGGCTCGCCGAGGAACTGCTGAACCTCCTCGCCAAGATCCCCGCGTTGCACGTGACCTCGCGCAGCTCGGCGTTCTCCTACAAGGGCAAGGACCTCAAGCTCGCCCAGGTGGCGCGGGAGCTCAACGTCGCGCACATCCTCGAGGGCTCCGTGCGCAAGTCCGGCAGCCACCTGCGGATCACCGCGCAGCTGATCGACGCGCGCACCGACACGCACCTCTGGTCCGAAACCTACGACCGTTCGCTCGACGACATCTTCGCCGTGCAGGACGAGATCGCCGCGGCGGTGGTCGGGCAGCTCCAGGTCACGCTCCTCGGCGCCGCGCCCAAGACCAAGGCCGCCAATCCCAAGGCCTACGCCCTGTTCCTGCAGGCGCGCCAGCTGGGCCACCAGCTGACGCGCGAAGGTCTCCAGCAGGCTGTCGCGCTCTACCAGCAAGCCCTCGCCATTGATCCCGCTCTGACCGCAGCCTGGAACGGGCTGGCCGAATGTTACATGGTGCAGGCGGACTTCGGCCAGCGCACGAACGAGGAAGGTTATCGGTTGGCTCGCGAAGCGGCCCAAAAGGCCATTGTCATCGATCCGAACTCGGCCGGGAGCTATGCGCTCCTCGGCATCAATCTTGCCGCCACGGGTGCTGACTTGCCGGCGGCGGCGGCCTCCTTTGCGCATGCGCTGGCGCTGGAGCCGGCCAATACCGACATCATAACGGTCGCCATGAAATTTGCCCGGGGCCTCGGCCGCTACGAGCAGGTCATCGCCCTCGGGGAATACGTCGTCGTCCACGATCCCCTCAACACGCTGGCGCACGCCACCCTCGGGGGCGCCTACATCCGCGCGGGGCGCTATGACGAGGGCATGGCTTCGATGGAAACCGCCCTGCGCCTGGCGCCGGGCCGGAGCCTGGCCTACTACAGCATCGCCATGACGCTGGTGCAGAAGGGCGACCCCCAGGCGGCTTTGGCCGCCATCCAGAAAGAACCCGGTGGATTGTGGCGGTTGGATGGTCTGGCGATCATCAACCACGCGCTCGGCCGGAAGGCCGAGTCCGACGCGGCGCTGGCCGAGCTGATCAAGAATTACGAGAAGGAGTCCGCTTGGAACATCGCCTATGTGTATGCCTTCCGCGGCGAGGCGAACCGCGCCTTCGAGTGGCTCGAGAAGGCGATTGTCTACCACGATCCCGGGCTGAGCCTGACGGCGGTGCAGCCGCAGTTCACCAACATCCGCTCTGACCCGCGCTGGCTGCCGTTCCTGCGCAAGATCGGCCTCGCACCGGAGCAGCTGGCGGCGATCAAGTTCGACGTCAAGGTGCCGGCCAAGTGAAGGGCCGCGTTCCCTCTTGGGGACAAAAGCGGAGTGATTCGCGCCGGCCGGGCCGGGCTTTTGGTTGCGCGGGCGGGCGGGCCCGGTAGTGTGCGCGTTCCGGTTTCAACCACCGGGCTCCCCTTGCACCATGCCGATTCCATGACCAGCCAGCCGACCGGCCCTGCGGCCGGCGAGCGGGTATTCCAAGTGCGCGGTCTGACCAAGTTCTACGGCGAGGGCACCGCCCAGGTTCGGGCGCTGGCGGGCGTGGACCTCGACCTCAACGCCGGCGAACTGGTCGTCCTCCTCGGGCCGTCGGGCAGCGGCAAGACCACCCTGCTCAACCAGCTCGGCGGCCTCGACATCCCCACCGCCGGCGAAATCCACTACCGCGACATCGACCTCACCCACGCGACGGAAGAGCAGCTCACCCGTTACCGGCGCAACTCCGTGGGCTTCATCTTCCAGTTCTACAATCTCATCCCGAGCCTCACCGCCCGGGAAAACGTCGGCCTCATCACCGAGATCGCCCGGAATCCGTTCTCGGCCGAGGAGGCGCTGGACATGGTCGGCCTCACCCCGCGCCTGGATCATTTCCCCGCCCAGCTCTCCGGCGGCGAGCAGCAGCGCGTCGCCATCGCCCGCGCCATCGCCAAGCGCCCCGAGGTGCTCCTGTGCGACGAGCCCACCGGCGCGCTCGACGTGCGCACCGGCATCGTCGTGCTCGAGGCCATCGAGCGCGTGAACCGCGAGCTCGGCACCCTCACGGTCGTCATCACCCACAACGCCGTCATGGCCGACATGGCCGACCGCGTCATTTATTTCTCCGACGGCCGCGTGCTGGA
>DATFUQ010000017.1:0-7419 GCA_035260745.1 Lacunisphaera sp.
ACTCGGCCAGCGCGAGCAGGTCGGTGGCACTCATGCCGAACGCGCGGCCGAGGCGGTAGAGCGTGTCGAGCTCGGCGGACTGCTGGTTGCGCTCGAGCTTGGAAATGACAGCCGGAGACACGCCCGAGGCCGTCGAGAGCGCGGCAAGCGTCATCTCGTGTTGCTCGCGCAGGCGGCGCAGCACGGAAAAGTCGAACTTGGGGGTAGCGAGGGGCACGTTTTCGTTGACAGCTAAAAAGATGGACTATTCGTCCGTCAACGAAAATCACCCGTTGAACGACATAACCCGCTTTGGGCTGGCTCCGCCGCGGCGCGTGCCCCCACGATGATGGCATTATCATGGCGTCCTGCATTCTGGCTTTCTCGACCTTGGGCTGCCCGGAACTGACCCTCGAGCAGGTGCTGACACTGGCGCACCGGCACCAGATTCAGGCGGTCGAGTTGCGGTCGCTCGCCGGCACGATGGAGCTGCCGGCTTATCTCGCGAAAACCTACGGCACGCCGGAGAAGCTGGCCGCGAGGCTCCGCGGCGAGCCGGTGAAGATCATCTCGTTCGGCACATCGTTGAAGACCATCGGCGGCACGGCCGTGGACCGTGAGGCCTTTTTGCAATTCGTCCCCTGGGCCGAGGCGCTGGGTGTGCCGTGGCTGCGGGTGTTCGACGGTGGCAAGGATGCCGGTGCCGCCGAGCTGGCCGGGGCGGCGGCCACGGTGAAATGGTGGCGTGAACTGCGGGCGAAGAATGGCTGGAAGATCGACATCATGGTCGAGACACACGACTCGCTGCTCACGGCCGCCGACATCCAGCGGTTCCTGGCGGTCGCGCCGGGCACGGGCATTCGCTGGGATTCACACCACACTTGGAAGAAAGGCGGCGAAGATCCTGTCGCCACGTGGCGCGCCATCAAAGGGCATGTTGTCTTCATCGACGTGAAAGACAGCATCAGCCAGCCCTCAGCGAAGCATCCCTACACCTACGTCCTGCCCGGCGACGGCGAGTTTCCGATGGCCCCGCTGCGCGCCGTCCTGCGCACCGAGTATGCAGGGCCGGTCAGCCTCGAGTGGGAAAAGATCTGGCATCCCTATCTGGCACCGTTGGATGAAGCACTCGCCGCCGCCGCCCGGCGCAGCTGGTGGTAGGCTCAATCACGTAAAATGGTTGATGGGGAAGAAATATGCGATGAGCCGCGTTAACTTTGCGACGGGCGCGATTGCATTTTGCCTGCGAATTTCCTACAATGACCTCCTCACTGGAGGATTATTGTCATGAATAACACCTTGGGCAGTTTGATTTTAGTCAGTGGTCTGATTGTGCCCGGGCTGGTGAATGGCAAGGTGGGCAAACCGGAAAAAGAGGAGAGCAAGGGTTACGAGCCTCTCCAGATCATCCGCACGGTTGAGATAGCCTTTCCCAACAAGTTGCTCCAGGAATCCATCGATCAGGGTGAAGCCGACATCGTGGTGATGATCAATAACGATGGTCAATTAATGGACTGGATAGTCGTTGGCTATTCGCATCCGTTGTTCGTCAAGGAAGTGCTGGATGTGCTTCAGAAATGGAAATTTGTCCCGGCTTACAAGCTGGGCAAGCCCATCAGCTCCCGCGCCGAGCTGAAGTTTGTGTTCAAAAACTCCGCCTTAATCCGAGTGATGGCCAGTGGCATGGGTCTGATCGCCCGGCAGAGGATTGAAGAGCGCAAGGGGGAATACTGGACGTTCGTCTGCCGGCAGGAGGATCTCGACGCGCCGCTCGACGCCAAGGTGGAGATTTCACCGATGCCGCCCGACCAGCTCGGCGCGACGGCCAGGGAGGGCAGGGTTGTGGTGGAGTATCTCGTGGATCCGGAGGGCAAGGTGCGCATGCCCCTGATCATCTCCGCCGATGACGAGGCGTTTGCGCGCTCGGTCCTCCTGGCGATCAGCGAATGGCGCTATGAGGTGCCGCGGCGCGAAGGCGCACCGGTGATCACCCGCGTCCGCCACCAGTTCACCTTCACCCCGGTAGGCAGCTAGAATCCCAGGAAGGGAGCCCGGCGTTTAGTGCGACGGGGCGCGGCCCCAGACGGTGTCGGCCTGCTTGATGAGCTGGTCTAGGAAGCCGCGTGGCAGCTTCTCGTTTTGCGAGGTGGGCCAGGTTTCGGGCCGGTCGTTATAGGGCCGGAGAAAGTCGAGGGCGCGGCGCAGGCTGGCGCCGTCGGGTGTGGTGTAGTTCCACAGGTCGAGGCCGAGCCCTTCAGCCAGGCGCGCCACACGGAACTGGGCCTCAATGTTGAACACGCTGTAGCCGAGCCCGTCGACGCGGCGGATTTCCTCGGGCTGGCTGCCGTCTGGTTTGATCTGGGCCGCGATGCGCGCCTTGTCTTCCTCGCAAAGCTCGCGCGCGAGGTCGTCGCGGCCGGCATAGCGGGCGATGGGAATGGCCTGCGCGAGAAACCAGGAACCGTGGTTGTTTTTCGCCGTGTGCTCGGCGGCGGCGTTCCTGGCCGTCGTAAGCCAGCCGAGGTAGGCGCCGAACCACGCGTGGATTTTGTCCTCCTCGCCGGTGGCGAAGGCCGGTGAGCCCGGCAGCAGGAGCAGGGCGTCGATCACCCGGGCGAAGTCGCGCGCATCGAGCACGCCGGGCGGGTTGCCGTGGTTGTTGTCGTGGCCGAGCCGGACTTGGGCGAATTCCAGGTTGGGATTCATCCGGGTGGCCGGGGTGATGAACCAGGCGCGAATCCACTCGCCGGCCCGGCGCGCGGCCGTCTCGTCGTGATTTACGCGCCACGCGGCGGCGAGCTTCTCGACCGTCGAGCAAAAATCCCCGATGCGGCCGCGGTCGCCGCGCGCCACCTGTTCGCGGTTGTGCTGCCCGTCGCGGCTGACAAAGGGGAGGCCGTCGGGCTTGGTGGGATCCGGCCAATAATAGCGGGCGAAGCTGACATAGTCGTGCGCGTCCCCGCTGGGGGAGGGCTGGGGCTTGTCAACGACCGTCGCGATGTGGGCGCGAAGCGCGGCGGGGGCTTCGGCAGCCAGCGCGGCGAGTTCGGCCTGGTTCAACTGGTAGGGCTCGGCGCCAAAGGCCGCGGTGGCGAGCAAGGTGGCGGGAAGGAACGTGCGCCGGAGGATAATGGCGGGAAGGTTCACAGTGACGGAGCGCTGAACCAATCAGGTCGAGGTATCGTAGACCCGCGTGTCGATGACCGCCTGCAAGGGCCGGCGCCCGGCGTAGGCGCGGAGATTCTGGAGCGCAAATTCGCCGGCGTCGCGCCGGCGGTCGTTGGTCGGGCCGGCCAGGTGCGGGGAGAGGGTGACATTGGGCAGGCCGCGGAAACCCGAATCCGCGGGCAGGGGCTCGACGCTGAAGACATCGAGGCCGAGGGAGATCTTGCGCTCCGCCGCGACCCGGAGCAGCGCGGCCTCGTCCACCACGGCGCCGCGACCGACGTTGACAAACACCCCGCCCGGCCGGATGAGCCGCAGGAGTTTCTCCGTCACGATGCCGGTGGTCGCAGGGATGAGCGGGGCGAGCTCGACGATGATCTCGTTCTCGGCGAACAGCGCCTCGAGCGAGGCGGCGTGCCGGATGCCGTAGCCGGCCTCGGCCGTCGCATCAACATCGGGAGCGAAAGCGGAGATGATGCAGCCAAACGGACGCAGCAGGCCGATCAACTCGCGGGCCACCGTGCCGAAGCCATGCAGGCCGACCCGGCGGCCGAAAAGCGAGGAGGTTTCGGTGTCGCCGTTTTTCCAGCTGCCCTGGTGGTGCATCTCGAGCGTCCAGTGCGTGGCGCGGCGGAGGGAGGACAGGATATGGAACAGCGCCCACTCGGCGACGACGCGGCTGATGGAGCCGCCCCAGTTCGTAATTTGCAGACCGCCGGCGAGGTGTTCGCGGGTGACCAGCCGCTTGATGGAGCCGGCCAGATGACACACATAGCGCAGGTTGGGCGGGAGCTGCGCCGGCAGCGGCGGCGTTTTCCAGCAGGTGAGCAGAACCTCGGGGTTGCTGGCGAGGAGGGCGCGGTGGAAATCCGCCGTCGTCAGCCGGGTGGTGTCGAGCGGTTCAAAGCGGCCCGGGAGCGCCCGCACCTCGGCGAACAACGGCTCCGGCAGAAATTCAGCGGACTCCTGGGGAGTGATGGCGGCAAGTAGGGAAGCGGGACGGGACATGGGTTGGGAAAATCAGGTGGGGGAGGAGGACAAGTTTTCCACGGGGCAGGGCATGGACAGCCGCAAACAGTGAGAGTAATGGGCGGACGGCGGAAGGGCAGGGCGCCGTTGGTTAGATAGTTAAGCAGCCGGCGTGGCACGGGCAGCTGCGGCGGATTTACGCCCGGAGCGGATGAGCACAAGGCCGATGATGGTGACGAGTCCGCCGCAGCCGAGAAAGGAGAGGCGGCCGGTGAGCGGGTTGGGAATCAGCGCGAGCAGCAGCACAAAGCTGCCATAGGTGAGGGTGAGCCAGCCGACGGCGGCGGACTGACGGGCGTCGTTGGCATTGGCGGCTCCCTCCTCGGCGGCGAAGTCGATGGGCCGGTCGATGCGGGCGAGGAAATTCTCCACGCCCGCGCGGTGCGCCGCCGGGCTGGCTTTCCAGAACAGCGTACTGAACAGAAACCAGGCGGTGCCGAGCGCCACATTGCCGAGCAGCTGGATGCCCTGGCGCCAGTATTCCTGCGTGGTGGCGTCGGGCGCGGCGCGGCCGAAGAATTCCGCGGCCCAGCCGGGCGAAAGGAAACGGTCGATCAGCAGCGAGCCGGCGAAGCCCACGGCCGCGGTGCTCCAGCCGGACCACGCGGGCGTGCGCTTGACGATGAGGGCGAGCACGAGCGGCACGGTGATCGGGACGGCGATGAGGATGCTCACGCGCTGCATCTGCAGGAACAGGTTGAATTCCTTCAGCGAGCTCATCTTCAGCGCGGCGAGGATGATCACGATCCCCAGCCCGAGGGTGACGAGCTTGCCGGCCTTGAGCAGGTGGCCGTCCGTGGACCCGGGGCGGAGCACGGGCTGGTAGAAATTCTTGATGAAGATGCCGGCGCTCTTGTTCAGACCGGCGTCCATGGCCGACATGGTCGCGGCAAAGATGCCGCTGACGAGCAGCCCAAGCATGCCGACGGGGGCGACGACGCGCGTGATGGCGATGAAGGCCGCCTCGTCCGGGTGCGCGAGGGTGGGGAACTGGGCCGCCAGGTCGGGAAAGAGCGCGCGCGCCGCCAGCGGCGGCACGAACCAGATCACGATGCCGACGAGATAGAGCCCGCTGCCGAGAAAGCCCGCCCAGCGCGCGTGGCGGCTGTCCTTGACGCTGAGGTAGCGGTTGGCGTCGACGAGATTGTTGGTGCTGATCACCTGCTTGAGCAGCATGGCCGCGCACCACAGGCCGAGAAAGTCCCGGTTCCACAGCGCGCGGAAGTCGAGGTGGCCGGGCGGGAGCTTCGCCACGAAGCCGGACCAGCCGCCGAGGTGCGCCAGCGCCAGCCCGGTGATGGTGAGGCAGACCGGCATGAGGATCAGCATCTGGATGAAGTCGCCGGCGATGACCGCCCAGCTGCCGCCGAGCAGTGCGATGGAGAGCACGACCACGCCGAGCACGATGATGGTGAGCGGGAGGTCGAAGCCGAACACGGCCGAGAAAAAGATGGCCACGGCGTTGAGGTGGAGCGTCGCCTGCAACGTGCCAAGCGGCAGCTGGAGCCAGGTGAAGATCTGTTCGTTCGCCCGGCCGAAGCGCAGGCGCACGGCCTCGATGCCCGTGATCACGCGCATCTGCCGGAACTTCGGCGCGAAGTGCAGCGCGTTGATCAGGAAGCCGAGGGAGTTGGCGACGTAGATCGTGATGATCGGCCAGCCGCCGCCGTAGGCCTGGCTCGCGGCGCCGGTGAGCGTCCAGGCGCTGAACGACATCATGAAGGCCGAGCCGCCCACCATCCACCACAGGGCCTTGCCGCCGCCGCGGAAGTAGTCGCTGACATTGGTCACGAAGCGCCGGAACACCCAGCTGATGCCCAGCATGAAGGCAAAGTAGAAGCCGATCACGGCGTAGTCGTAGGGGGTCATGCGGATTGCCGGGAAAACCTAATAATTATAACACGCCCAGCTCCTTCGCGAGTTCAGTCTGGGATATCTTCTTCCTGCTCCGCACCCGCCGACTCTCTGATAACTATGAGTCTTTTCAATGATTTATTAAATGCCGGCGCAAGCATGATGCATTGTCCGAATCGCGCCCGGAGAGAACCCCCTCGCCCAAAACGCGCGCAGCGCGCTGCCCCGATCATCAGCCAGTCCGGCGGCCCGCGCCGCCAAATGACCACCACCCGGGGCCCGATTTGCGCGATGCCGTTCCCAACGGTGTTCCGTGAAAAGCCGCGCCTATCCGACCTCACCGAGAGCCACGGTCCGTTGATCAAGCGCGTAGCCCAGCCTCCCGCAGGTTTGGATCATGGCCGATCCACCGATCGCCCTGAATTTTTTGCGCAAGCCGCAAATGGTCGAGGCAACGACATTGCTCACTGGCTCCACCTGGTCATCGTAAATATGCGCCTCAAGGTCCGCCAGTGAGACCACTTCACTGCGCCGGTGCGCGAGACACTCGCGCAGGAGGAATTCCCGCGCAGTTAATTCCACCAACTGGCCGCCCACGCGCGCGCATCGGGCCGGCCCTATCTCTCCCGGCGGAGAGCCGCCTGGACTGAGTCGGGCAATTTGTCCGCGTGCAGCAGCAGGCTGACCTGCCATAGCTCGGAGTCCGAGAGGCTGGCGCTGTAGCCCGGCATGCCGGTGAGCCGGATACCGTTCTTCACCTTCCAGTAGGTTTCGCCCACCGGGTCGTCGGTCACGCCCTTCTTCGGCGGCAGGAGCTGCGGCGGTTGGGGGAACATGCCCTGGGCGATGGCTGACTCGGGCTGGCCAAGCCGCCCATGGCAGACGGCACACTGGGCCTGGTAGACGCGTGCGCCGGCGACAAGGTTGGGCTCGTCGGCCGGGAGCGGAGAAGGCTTGCCGGCTTCGGGGTCCATCACCGCGTGCTGGGCCTTGCGGGCGAGGAATTTTTCGAAGGGCAGCGGCGGTCCCTTGGTCGCCACCGGCATGCGGCCCGAGATCACGAACAGGTAGCCGGCCACGAAAGGCAGGCAGATTCCGACAACGATACCAATGAGGATTTTTTTCATGTTCGGGAGAAATGAGCCTGAAGCGAGAGTGCGAACCAAGTGAGACTGTTTACGGCCTGACTTCAACACCATGCTGTCGCCTCACGCCGCTCTGCACCGCACAAGCTGGCAGCAGAGCGGCTGGAGTTGACCCGGGCGGTCTCTCATTTTCCGACGACAATAATTTCCAGGGTGCCGGGGATGACCGGGGGCCGGGGCTCGGGCTTGTCCTTGGTCGGCGGCGGCGGGGTGCCGAACTGCATCACCGGCAGGTAGATTTTCCCGT
>DATFUQ010000018.1:0-5342 GCA_035260745.1 Lacunisphaera sp.
GGCGATGTGCCCGGCGGGATGGAAGGTGAACTCGATCTCGTCGCGCGCGCCGGAGAATTTCTTCGGGTTGTTGAACTGGTGCGGAAACATCCGGGGCGCCACCCGATCGATCTCGTCGTGGGTGAAGAGCGGGTAGTCCGCGATGCCCTTCTCCTCGCGCTCGCGGACCATGACGTTGGCGGAGTTGTGCAGCATGCGCTCGATCAGCATGCGACTGGGCTGCGTCATGATGACCGGCGTGTTGGGCTGGTCGCGCATCAGCAGCGGCAGCGAGCCGATGTGGTCGAGGTGGCAGTGCGTGATGAGGATGAGGTCGAGCTTCACCCCCTGCAGCAGCCGGAGATTGGGCGCGGCGACACGGCCGGTCTTCTTGGGGTTGAGGCCGCTGTCGATGACGAGGTGAAAGTCGCCGATTTGGACGTAGAGGGAGTTGGCGCCGATGCCGCCATCGGGGTTCAGATCAATGAGCTTCATTAAGTGGAGGCCAGTCAGCCGGCGGGAATCACCATGTCAAACTTCGGGATGCGCACAAAGACGCGGCGGCCCTGGTCGTCGAGTCCGTGGAAGCTGCCGTGGACCCGGCCGTCGCAGCTGGTCACATGGTAGCTGTTGTAGGAAAAATGCCCGCCGGGCTCAAGGGTGGGGGTCTCGCCGACGATCTTGTCGCCCTCGACGACCAGGCTGGTCCCGTCGGCGTGCTCGATGACCCATTTGCGGCCCAAAAGCGTGACCGTGCGGTCGGAATCGTTGCGGATGGTCAGGTAATAGATGAAGGCGTGCGGCCGGTCGGCCGGCAGCTGTTCGCCGCCGTGCCGGTAGACGAGTTTGTCCAGTTCGACCCTCAGGCCGGGCAGTTCAAGGGAGGCGGTCATGGCGTGGCTTTCACTTGAACCACGAAGAACACGAAGGGCACGAAGAAAATGGATTATCGTCGCATGTCATCCTGAGTGAAACGAAGGATCCAGTCTTGTTCATGGATTCTTCGCCATGCTCAAAATGACACGATATGTGGCCTTGGCTCCGGCTTTCGACTTGCGGTGAAAAAGTCCGGTCAACACAAAGGCTGTGCTTATGGAAAAACTCGCGCTGCTCTCCGTCAGCGACAAACACGGCCTCGTGGAGTTCGCCACGGCGCTGGTGAAGGCGCACGGTTACCGGCTGCTGTCCACCGGTGGCACGGCGAAACTGCTGGCCGGGGCGGGGCTGCCGGTGACGGAGGTCAGCGCGCACACGGGCTTCCCGGAAATCATGGAGGGCCGCGTGAAGACCCTGCACCCGAAGATCCACGGCGGCCTGCTCTGCCGGCGCGACAAGCCCGAGCACCTGGCGCAGGCCAGGCAGAACGACATCGCGCTCATCGACCTGGTGGTCGTGAACCTTTACCCGTTCGAGCAGACCGTGGCGAAACCGCATGTGGAATTGGAGGAAGCCATCGAGAATATAGACATTGGCGGCCCGTCGATGTTACGAAGCGCGGCCAAGAACCACGACAGCGTCACCGTGGTGTGCGACCCGGCGGACTACGGCGCGGTGCTGGCGGCCTTGGGCGAGCCGGCCAGGCTCGGCGATTTGCGACGCCAGCTGGCCCTGAAGGTCTTTCAGCGCACCGCCACCTACGACACGGCCATCGCCCGCTACCTCGAGACCCAGCAGGCCGAGCCCGACCTGGAGGCGATGAGCGGCTTCCCCGGCACCTACAGCCTGACCCTGAAGAAAGCGCAGAGTCTGCGCTACGGCGAGAACCCGCACCAGAAGGCGGCGCTTTACGGCACGTTTCACGAGCATTTCGAGCAACTGCAGGGCAAGGAACTGAGCTACAATAATATTTTGGACATCACCTCGGCGACCTATCTCATCGGCGAATTCGAGCGACCGACGGTGGCGATCCTCAAGCACACCAACCCGTGCGGCGTGGCCAGTGCGGACAGCCTGCTGGAGGCGTGGGAGAAAGCCTACGCCACGGACCGGCAGGCGCCGTTCGGCGGCATCATCGTGGTGAATCACACGCTGGACGGCGCGCTGGCCAGGATCATTGCGGAGATTTTCACCGAGGTGATCATCGCACCGCGGTTCAGCGACGAAGCGCGCGCGATTTTCGGAAAAAAGAAAAACCTGCGGCTGATGATCGCGAAGGAAGGCCTCGGCGCCGATGCGTTGCAGGAGGTGCGCTCGGTGGTCGGCGGCGTGCTGGTGCAGGACCGCGACCGCGCGCTCGGCAGGCAAAGTGAATTCAAGGTCGTCACCAAGCGCCAGCCGACGGCGGAGGAGTGGACCGCGATGCTCTTCGGCTGGAAGGTCGGCAAGCACGTGAAGTCGAACTCCATCGTATATTGCCGCGGCGAACAGACCCTCGGAATCGGCGCGGGCCAGATGGCGCGGGTGGACAGCTCGCGCATCGCCGTGTGGAAGGCCGGCGAGGCCAGGCTCGACCTCAAGGGCTCGGCCGTCGCCAGCGAGGCGCTGTTTCCCTTTGCCGACGGACTGATCGCGGCGGCCGAGGCGGGGGCGACCTCCGCCATCCAGCCCGGCGGCTCGATGCGCGACGACGAGGTCATCAAGGCCGCGGACGAGCGCGGGATGGCCATGGTCTTCACCGGCATCCGGCACTTCAAACACTAGGAGCATTTGGACTTGGCGCAGCAGCGCCGGTAGGGACGGACCGCCGGGCCGTCCGCGAATGTCCTTACGGCGCGCCCAGCGGTCGCGCCCTACCCATTATCATAATTCTGACTAGCGCCGTGGCGGGAGTTGGGTCAACGTGCGGCATGTTTGACCCCGTTGAAAAGCTCAAGGAATACGTCCGGCAGGCCAGTGTATCCGCCGACCCGCAATTCAAGGCGGGCATGGTGGGCGCGCAGCAGTTCGTGTCGGGCCTGCTGAAGGAAATCGGCTTTGCGGTGGAGGTCGTCCCGACCGCCCTGCATCCGGTGATCGTCGCCAAGCGCGGCGACAACCCGGCCTGGCCGCATGTGATCATCTACGGCCACTACGACGTTCAGCCGCCGGATCCGCTCGGCAAGTGGACCACGCCACCGTTCGAGCCTACGATCAAAGGGGAGCGCATCTACGGCCGCGGCACGGCGGACAACAAGGGACCGCTGCTGGTGCACATCACCGCCGTGGCGCGCCTGCTCGAGAAGAATCCAAATCTGCCGCTGCGCCTCACCTTCGTCATCGAGGGCGAGGAGGAGATCGGCAGCAAGAATTTCAAGACCTTCCTGCTCGCGAACAAGGAGAAGCTCCGCGGGGACTTCATCTACATGTCGGACAACGGCATTCTTTCGCCCGACCAGATGGTCATCACCGTCGGCCTGCGCGGCATGCTGGCGTTCGAGATCGAGCTGACCGGGCCGAACTCCGACCTGCACTCGGGCATGCACGGCGGCGTGCTGATGAACCCACTGCAGGCGCTGGCCGAACTGTGCACCACGCTGCACACGCCGGACGGACTCGTGAACCTGCCGGGCTTCTACGACGCGGTGGTCAAGCCCGAGCCGTGGGAGCGCGAGCAATTGAAGCAGGCGGGCCTGAAGGAGGCCGACTACGCCGCCTTCCTTGGCATCAAGGAATTCCACACGCCGCCCGGCTACACGCCGTTCGAGGCGATCCGTTTCCTGCCGACGCTCGAGTTCAACGGCTTCAGCGGCGGCTACCAGGGCGAGGGGACGAAGACGGTCATCCCGAGCAAGGCCAGCGTGAAGATCACCTGCCGCCTGGTGCCGAACCAGACGCCCGCCAATATGAAGGAAGGCATTTTCAAAGCCATCCGGGCGCGTTGCCCCAAGGGCGTGACGCTGAACATCAAGGAGCAGCACAAGGCGACCCCGTATGTGGTCATTCCACCCGACCGCTCCAATACCCCGAAGGACCAGTCACCAGCCCTGGCGAAGTGCTTCCGCGCGGTCGACCGGGCGGCGACGGAAGTTTTTGGCAAGCCGCCGATCTATCTGCGCGAGGGCGGCAGCGTCGGCCTGCTCGCCGACCTGAAGGAAGTCCTCGGACTCGACGCCGTGATGATGGGCCTGTTCCTGCCGGAGGACAACCTGCACGCGCCGAACGAGAGCTTTCACCTCGGCGTGATGAAGAAGGGCATTGAGACTTCCGAGCGGGTGCTCGCCGAGCTGGCGAAGGGATAGACCGATTTTTGGAGGGGCCACCTCCCGGTGGACCTCGGCTCATCAGGAGATGAGCCCTCCAAAATAAAGCCCCGGATTTCTCCGGGGCCTTTTAAAATCTATCGGCCGGCTCAGTGCTTCAGGATGATGAAGTCCACGCGGCGGTCCTTCGCCCAGTCGGCTTCGGTGCCGCCCTGTTTGGCCTCGGTCGAGCCCTTGGAGAGGGTCTCCAAGCGCTTCGGATCGACTCCGAGGAATTCGAGATATTTCTTTACGGAGTTGGCGCGATGGTCACCGAGGCCGAGATTGTATTCAGCCGTGCCGCGCCAGTCGCAATAGCCGATCAGCACGAGGTTCTTGTCGGGATTGTCCTTGAGCCACTTGGCGGCGGCCTCGGCCTTTGGGCGCTCGGGGGCGGCGACGGCGAAGCGGTCGAGGGCAAAATAGATCGGTTCCACGACACTCTTGTTGTCCTCGGATGGGGTGCCGACATTGTCGCGGGCGGTAAGATTGGGCGGCGGGTTGCCGTCGACGGCGACCTGGGTGGGGTCGATGCCACTGTTGTTATTGCCCATCTGGGTGGAGTCCGGTCCGGCGGCGCGCACGGGCTTCTTGGTGCAGGCCGTGAAAAAGAGGGCGGAAACGGCGAGCGTCAGGCCGAGGAGTTTGGAGCAATGCTTCATGATGGGCGGTGAAAAGGAGTGGCCGTGTTATTGGTTAAACGCCAGAGGCGCGCAAGAACGAAACTGCGGCGCGCCCGGCTGCTCACCACGTCTGCGCGCGGTGATCGATGAGGCCGATTTCCAGGGCGTAACGGGTGAGGCTGGCGACGTCGTGGAGGTTCAGCTTGCGCATCAGGTTTGTGCGGTGGTTGTCCACGGTCTTGACGCTAATGCCGAGCTTCTGGGCGATTTCCTTGGTGCTGTTGCTTTCGGCGACGAGCTTGAGGATTTCCCGCTCCCGGTCGGTCAGGGTGTCCATGCCGGAGGTCGGGCTGTTGTTGGCCACGACGGTGCGGAGGAGGGCGGCCACGCCGGGGCCGAAGTAGGTGCCGCCGTGGGCGATTGTCTCGAGACCTTTCTTGAACTCGCCCAGGCCGGCCGTTTTCTCGACGAAGCCATGGGCGCCGGCCTCGAGCATCTCGCGCACGAGGGCGGGGCTCTCGTAGGCGGAGAAGATGAGCACCCGGGTGTTTTTAAGCTGCTTGCCCACGCGGCGAAGGATGTC
>DATFUQ010000019.1:0-5003 GCA_035260745.1 Lacunisphaera sp.
GGCGGTGAGCTTGGAGTCCTCGATGTCGCCGTGATATTTTTCGTGCTTGAAGCCGTGGATGACCGTCTCGAAGGGATCGTGATCCTCGCCTTCGCGCTTCTGCACGCCGATGACGACATCGCCATACATCTGGATGAAGCGGCGGTAGCAGTCCCAGGCGAAGCGCTCGTTCTTCGTGGCGTTGACGAGGGCGACGACGGTCTGGTCGTTGAGGCCGAGGTTGAGGATGGTGTCCATCATGCCTGGCATGGAATCGCGGGCGCCCGAGCGGACCGCGACGAGCAGCGGGGTGCCGGCGGTGGCGCCGAACCTCGTGCCCATGATTTTTTCCATGTTGGCGATGCCGGCCTCCATCTGGGCCTGAAGCTCCTTCGGGTAGGTCTTCTTGTGGGCGTAGAAATAGGTGCAGACCTCCGTGGTGATGGTGAAGCCCGGGGGCACGGGGAGGCCGATGCGGGTCATCTCGGCGAGATTGGCGCCCTTGCCGCCGAGGAGGTTCTTCATGGAACCGTTGCCATCGGCCCGGCCGGCGCCCCAGGAATAGAC
Organism: Lacunisphaera sp.; assembly: GCA_035260745.1. Lineage (GTDB taxonomy): Bacteria > Verrucomicrobiota > Verrucomicrobiia > Opitutales > Opitutaceae > Lacunisphaera. Next base: position 547 of record DATFUQ010000019.1, read on the forward strand.
GCATTTGAGGGCCTTGGCGGCGGGTTTGGAGGAGGACTTTTTTGCGGTGGATTTCTTGGCCATGGGAATGAAGCGGTATAAAGAAAAGGAGCGACATCGCATAACGGCGGCGCGGGGGTGTCAACCCTTCGACGCGCTCAGGGCGGGCGAGGGAGGCGTGCGGTATGACACGCTTCCGGCGGGACTGAAGACGGGGATTGCGGGGGCGGCCGAAACTTGCTTCTAGCTCGGGGCTTGAGCGACGAACCCCCAGAGGTGGAATACGATGACGACGGCCACCCGACGGCCCCGGGCAAGCGCAAGGCCATGGGCTTCCTCGACCACTTGGAGGACCTGCGGTGGACGCTGATCAAGAGCGCGGCAGTGTTCGGCATCTTTGTGACGGTGATCGCGTATTATGTGGATGATTTTGCCCGGGTGCTGGGCTGGCCGCTGGAGCGGGTGAAGGCTGACTATCCGAAGATGAACACGGACCTCGTCACCAACAGCCCGATGGGCGTGTTCAGCGTGATCATCGACATCTGCCTCATCGGGGGCCTGGTGCTCTCACTGCCGTTCATCCTGTTTTTCATCGGGCAGTTCGTGGCGCCGGCGCTGACGAAGCGCGAGCTGAAGGTGCTGCTGCCGGCCTGTGTCTCGGCGCTGGTGCTGTTTCTCGGCGGCGCGTCCTTCGGCTACTTCCTGCTCACGCCGAGCACCATCAAGGTGGCCTACGAGCTGAACCAGATGATGGGTTACACGGTGCTGTGGACGGCGGACCGGTATTACAGCCTGCTGATGTGGCTGGTGCTCGGCATGGGCGGGGCGTTTGAATTTCCCCTGCTGATCGTGCTGGCCGTCTACATGGGGCTCATCGAGGTGGCGACGCTGCGCAAATACCGCCGGCACGCCATCGTGGTCATCTTCATCATCGCGGCGGTCATCACGCCCACGCCCGACCCGATCAACCAGTCGCTGTTCGCCCTGCCGCTGATCGTGCTCTACGAGATCGCCATCCTGGTGGCGTCGCGCCTGAAGCGCCGGCGCAAGGACGAGGCGAACGTGACGGATGTCTGAGCACGCATCACGCCAGCCCGCGGGCGGCGCAACCCTAAGTATACTATTAGTTGACATCGGTGCAGCGGCCAACTTGTCAACTAATAGTATACTTAAGCCCTCGGCGTGAGGCGGGCGGGGTCGCCTGCGCCCCAGACCGGCAATTTTTGGAGCCACGGCGACCCCGCCGTGTGATGCTAAATCCCGTCGCCGGCGGTGAGGGCGAGCTCAACGTCGAGCGGCCGGCGGGTGTTTTCCTCGGCGAACGCCTCCATGTAGCCGGTCCACATGCCGTCGTCGGCGAAGCTGGCCTCGACCGCCCGGCCGGCGGCGACCCGCACGGGCCGGGCCTGCACGGTATTGATGATGTAACCGAGATTGTCCGGGTCGTAATCAACGGGCTGCACCTGGCCGCCGACGGTGGAGGCGCGCGCCCGTAGCGTGTAATCGCCGGGCGCGGTCACGGTCCAGAGGAATTCCCACTGACACCAGCTGTAGGGTTGCTGCAGGCCCTTGAGGTGCGCCGCCTGCCAGGTGCGGCCGCCGTCGGTGCTGATATCGACGCGGCTGACGCGGTCCTCGCCGGCCCAGGCGACCCCGGCGATGCGGTTGGTGCCGGGAGCGAGCGTCTTGGCGGGACGCGGGAAAAGGATTTCGCTCTTCACCACGCCGGGCCCGAGCGGCACGCGGTGCTTGCCGGCGGGCGTCATCCGGTCGACGGAATATTTCACCGTCTGGAAATGCCCCTGATAGGCGTGGTCGATCACCACCATGCGGCGCAGCCATTTCACGGAGGCGACGCCATACCAGCCCGGCACGAAAAGCCGGAGCGGCGCACCGTGGTTGGGTTCGAGCCATTCGCCGTTCATCCGGAGGGCGATGAGCGTGTCGGGATCGAGCGCCTTGGCCAGCGGCAGGCTGCGCGAAAAATTCATGGTCTGGCCGTCCTCCACGCCGCGGTCGGCGCCCTCAAAGACGATCTCCAGCGCACCCGCCGCGATCCCGGCGGGCGAAAGCAGGTCGCGCAGCCGCACGCCGGTCCACTCGGCGTGGCCGATGGCGCCGGCGCCCCATTGCACACCGGCCGCCTTCTCGGTGAGGAATGAGCGGCCGTTGCCCGCGCACTCGACGGTGGCGAACACCGTGTGCTGCGGCAGCGCCGCGAGCTGGGTGAAGGTCCACCTGGCGGGCCGCGCCACCAGGCCGTCGAGCACGAGCTCCCACGGCGCCGGGTCGGCCGCGACCGGCGGTTCAAAGTGGTTGCGCACGAAGAACAGGCGGTTGGGCGTCACCCAGCCGGCCACGCTGTCGAGCGGGGTCTCGCTGTTCTCCGGGGAGGAGGTGACGATCTTGCGCTTTGATTCCATGAACAGGAAACTCAGATGCCTTCGCCCTGGGCGAACTCGACGACGGGCGGCAGCCAGTCCTCCGTGCCGCCGGTGATGGAGAACTTCTTCATCTTGCGGAGCGGGGGCGAATAGATGTGCAGCGTCACCAGGTCGTCGCCTGGCGCCTGCAGATTGGAGACCTGATGGGTGTCGTCGTCCTCCGAGGCGCAGACTTCGCCCTCGTGCTTCTCGCTGGTGGAGAGCGCGACGACCTGGCCGCAGGGTGAGTGGGCGAAGAGGGTCTCGCTGCAGACGCCGCGGAGGACCTTGAGCCCGCAGGTGGACTGGGCGTGGTTGTGGATGGGGCTGCGCTGGCCGCTGCGCCAGCAGATGACGAGCACCTCATACCACGGGCTGAGGGCGACGAGGTTGCGCTGGTATTGGCCCGGTTCATAACGGACGAAGTCGCGGACGTCGGCGAGCGTGGCGTGGGAGGCGGTGAGCAACTCGCGGAGCCGCTCAATGGAGGCGCGGCTGGTCAGCGTGTTGAGGTAGTCGACCAGCGGCCGGAGCTTCGGGGGGACGGGGAGTGAGCTCATGGCGGATTGTGTTGCCGGGGAGAGTACCGCACCGCGGACCGGGACGCAAAAACCAAATCCGCGATTACGCCGTTCGGCCTAAGCCCGGAGCTTGGTGACAACGGCCGGGTTTTTCTCGAGATAACGGGTGAGCGACTCGATGGCCTTGAAGGTCTCGGGGCTGATGTGGTGCTCCATGCCCTCGACGTCGTCGTAGATGATCTTCTCGTCGGCGACGCCGAGCACGCGGAGGAAGTCCGTGAGCAACTGGTGGCGGTGGGCGATGCGCCGGGCGACCTCCAGGCCGGAGCTGGTGAGCACCATGCCGCGGTATTTCTCGTATTTGATGAAGCCCTCGGCATCGAGGCGCTGCACCATGGCCGTGACGCTGGCCTGCGAGATCTTCAGCCCGGCGGCGATGTCCACGACGCGAGCGTAGCCCTTGCGCTGGATGAGCTGCTCGATCTTCTCGAGGTAATCCTCGACCGCGACGGTGGTGCGAGGGCGGGCGCCCGGGGCAGGGCGGGCGGAGCTGGAGGCGGCGGCCACGGGGAAGCGGGGCGGGCCGCGGCGCGGCGCCCGAGGGCGGGTTATTTGCGCGAATCGCGCTGGAAACGGAAGACCGTCTTCAGCATCTGCAACGCGAGCCAGAACACGCCGGTCATACAGCCGGCGCCCGCGGCGCCCCAGAAGTGAATCATCGCCGGGTCGTTGGAGGGCACGTGGGAATTCACGAGCTTGTAGAAGATGGTAAACGCGATGGCGGTGAGCACGAGGTCAATGACGAGGAAGACGGCGGAAAAGGGCTTTTTCTCAGGCGAGGCCATGCGGAAACAGAAGGAGCCGGCAGGGGGTTTGTCGAACCGAAACTTAGCCCGGCAGGTGTCCAACCCGCAAACTGGTTGATTGGTTAAGCGCCGTTAACCGGTCCGCGGCTCGAACAGTGGCAGGATCTGCATGCCCGGCACAGTCACGAGGCCCTTGTCCGTGATGCGGATCTCGGGGATGACCGACAGCGGGATCAGATTGAAGCCCATGTAGGGCAGGGTGCAGCCGGCGTCGGTCCACGCGGCCTTGAGGGCGGTGGATTCCGCGGCGACGGCGGTGGCGCGCCGGTCGGACAACAGGCCGGCGATGGGCAGGGCGACCTTGGCCACGACCTTGCCGCCGCGGATGACACACACGCCGCCGCGCATGGCCTTGATGGTTTTCAAGGCGAGCTGCAGATCGGCCTCGTTCGTGCCGGCGAGGATGATGTTGTGGGCGTCGTGACCGACCGAGCTGCCGACGGCGCCCTCGCGGAGGTTGAAGTCCTTGAGCAGGCCGTGGGCGACATTGCCGTTCTTGCCGTGACGTTCGACGACCGTGACGAAACATAGGCCATGCTGCGCAAACAGGTCCGCCCACGTTCCGCCGGGCGCGGGGTCGAGGGCGACCTTGTCGTGGAAAAGGATGATGCCGGGCAGCGTGGTGCGGATGACGTTCGCCGTGACGGGGCCGGCGGGGAGGGCGGGCG
>DATFUQ010000020.1:0-6729 GCA_035260745.1 Lacunisphaera sp.
CCCCGCCGTCGTCGTGCAGGCTGGCGCCCATCTGGATCAGCAGCACCAGCAGGTAGCCGCCGATGCCGTAGAAAAACATGATGCCGAAGGTCGCGCGCAGCAGCGGCCGGTCGCGCCACAACTCCATGATCTGCGCGCCATGCCGCCAGAACAGCGCCGCGCGGAACGGCTCGGGGTTCCGGGCCTTGGTCCGCGCCACCAGTTGGAAGACCAGCCACGACACCACTGAAAAAAACGCCAGCACCACGGCGGTGAGCAACGCGCCCTGCCAGGCCGCGTCGGTCTCCTCCAGGCCCTGCCCGATTTTGCGGGTCACCAGGAAATCGAACAGTTTTCCGCCGGCAAAAATGCCGGCGAGGATGGCCGTGACCGACATCATTTCCATGACACCAACAGCGCGCGACAGGCCGGAAGCGTCCACCAACTCGCGCAGCACACCGCGCTTGGCCGGGGCAAAGACGGTCGCCTGCAGCGCGAGCAGAACGAAGCAAGCCACGGCGCCCCAGAGCGACTGCAGCCACAGTGCCGCGACCAGCAACACCATGATGCATGCCTGCGCCCCGAGCGAGGCGTTGAGCACGATGCTCTTGGGAAAACGATCAACGACCCAGCCCGCCATCGGCGAAAAAAGGATGAAGGGCCCGATCAGCAGCGCGCTGAGCAGGCCGCGGATCAGGTTGGAGTCGGTGTCCGGCAGCACGCCGGGGAACTGGGCCAGCGCGATGAGCATGAACTTGGCGGCGTTGTCATTGAAGGTGACCTGGGCTTGGGCAACCATCAGCGCGGCCAGCGAAACACGGGGTGATTTCATGCAGTGGGGACGGGCAAAACTGTGCGGGACTTGCCGCCCCGGGCAAGACCTTCCTTCATCCGAAAAGTGGAGCGCGTTGCCCTCAGCGCGCTGGGTCGAAGAACGCGTTGAGGGCAACGCGTTCCACCCACCCTACCCTGTTTTCCAACTTCGCAGGTCGCGGGCGAGCGAGCCGAAGCCCTGCGGGAAATCATTCTCCAGCCGGCGCGTGTCGCCGTGGTGGCGCGTGACCTCCTGCACCGCGCGCTTGATCTCGAACGGCAGTGACGGCCGCTCCGTGCCGTAAACGCGCCATTTGAGTTCGCGCCGCGAATAGGGTGGCCGGTTGGCCGTCTGGCCGTTGACCCACGTTGCTTCCGTCACCGAAGTGTCACGGCCGCACAAATACCACGCCTCGATGGCCGGCACGCACACGCCGACCGCGCGCAGCACCCGGTCGCGGCCGCGCGCGGGAGGGAGGTTCCTGGTCGCGCGCCGGAAGACCGCCCGCAGCCGGCAGATCCGGCAGAAGGGATGATGGTAGCCCGGCGCCTCGTGCTCCGCGGTGTGCACCGGCGAGTCGTCCGAGTCCACCACCACCACGAGCCCGTCGGCGGCGGTGTTGAAGTGCAAATGCCGGATGATCGGCGGCAGCACCTGCTCGACCGACGGCCAGCCGCGCGCGCGCAGCGTCGCCTCCACCCGCGTGAACGGCCCGCCGAGCACGTATTCCACCAGCACGCGCAGCGCCGCCTCGTCCGCCGGCGATTCGCTGAGCAGCGCGATGTTCATGGAAGAATTGGCCACGAAAAGTCACAAAAATAATCTCTCCTGCTGGCGGAATTATTCCACGCGCCTGTAGGCGTCTTGCAAGATTCACTGGCCATCGGATTTTTGTGTTTTTGTGGCTAATAATCAGGATGGGATCCGTGGCGGCTATTCTCCGGGAACGCCGCCGAGGATGCCGCTATACCAGAGATCGCCGAGGTGCGCCTCCTTCATCAATTCCAACAGGTCGGCGCGCTCCGACAGACGCATGAAGGTCGCGGCGTTCCCCTGCTTGCTCGCCAGCACAATCTCTTCCGGGTGGTCCTTGAACTGATCGAGGAGATAGGGCGAATGGGTCGTCGTAATGACCTGCACCGGCGCGCGTTTTTCCCCGGCATCCGACGGATAGCTCAGCCGGTAAAGCGCGTCGCGCACCTCGCGCAGCATCCGCGGATGCACGCCGCGGTCGGCCTCCTCAAGACAGACGATGCTGGGTGGCTGTGGCTCGTGCGCCAGGGTGAGGATCGCCAGCAGGTAGAGCGTGCCTTGCGAGAGACTGTCGGCGGCGATCACCTCGCTGCCTCCGGTCAGGCGCGCGAGCAATTCCACCCTGCCCTCGCCCGCCTCGCGAAAATCCAGTCCGCCAAACTCCGGCAGGATGCGGCAGAATTCTTCCTCGAGCTGCTTCATGGCCGTGGGCGCCTGCTGCTTTCGCGCCGCCAGCACCGCGGCGAGATTGCCGGCATTGGAAGCCAGTTCCGTTCCCTCCGAACGCCTGCCCGGCACGGCCATCGCATAATGATCAAACAGGTAAGCCCGAATGCCCTGCAACCGCGTCCGCAGTTCCGCCCATTGTCCTTCGCCGGCGATGTCCGGTGAGTGGTCCACCACGAGAAGATTGCAGACCAGCTCGTCTGAATCGCAGCCCAGTGTGACGCGCACGTCGTGGAGCGGCGGACTGAAGTGAAACTCGATCTGCGGCCCGGCGGGTTTCTGCCCCTTCAGATCATGGGTATGCACCACGGGCAAGGCGGACAGGGTGCGCAGCCGCAGCAGCGCCTGGATGAGGCTCGTCTTGCCGCTGCCGTTGGGTCCGATGAACAGGTTGAACGGCCCCAGTTGCACCGCCGCGGAACGCAGGGCCTTGAAATTCTTGAAATGAACCGCGGCGATCATGGGCGCTTAATACGGCCCGCGGATGTGCGCGGCGACTTCGCGCTCGTAGAACGCCGCCAGCTTCACGTGCCGCTCCGCGCCCAGTGGCGCGAGGGCCGACGCCGACGCGTTGGACTTCGCCTGCCCGGCGTTCCTGGCTCCCGGGATGATCACACTGACGGCGTCAAAATCCAGGCACCAGCGGAGCGCCGTCCCGGCCATGGTCGTGCCGGCGGGCACCAGCGGCTTGAGCCGGTCCGCCAGCTCCACGCCTTTCTCAAACGGCAGGCCGGCGAACGTCTCGCCGACGTTGAACTGCTGGCCGTCGCGGTTGAAATTGCGGTGGTCATTGGCCGGAAACTTCGTCTGGGCGGTCATCCGCCCGCTCAGGAGCCCGCTGGCCAGCGGCAGCCGCACGATGAGGGCCACGTTACTGCGCCGCGCGGCGTCAAACAGGGCGTGAACCGGCTTCTGCCGGAAAACATTGAAGATGATCTGGAGCGCGGCGCAGCCGGGCTGGGCGCAGCACCAAAGCGCCTCGTCCATCGCCTCGACGCTGGCGCCGTAGGCCTTGATCTTGCCCTCGCGCTGCAGTTCGCCCAGCCAGCCGAACAGCTCGCCGCGCATGAGGATCTCCGGCGGCACGCAATGGAACTGGGTCAGGTCGAGTGCCTCGACGCCGAGCCGCTTGAGCGAGGCCTCGGTGTGCTGCCGCACCGCCGCGCGCGTGAAGTTCTCCGGCCAGCCGGGCTCGCTAAAGCGGCCCAGCTTCGTGGCGACAAACAGCCTGCCGCGCGCCTTCGTCTTTTTGAGAAATTTGCCGATAAGCGACTCGCTGCGGCCGTCGCCATAGACGTCGGCCGTGTCGAAGAATGTCGTGCCCGCCTCGTAGGCGGCGCGCAGCGTGGCCAGCGCCGCCGCGTCGGTCACATCGCCCCACCCGGCCCCGAGCTGCCACGTGCCGAGCCCGACTTCGCCCACTTTTCTCTTTGTCCGGCCAAAGATGCGCGTATTCATTGGTCCAGCGAATGTGACGCAGGCCGCGCAATCCGCACAAGTTCAATTTCCAGCGTGAAGCAAGGCGGGGCGGTCTTCGCGCAGAAGGCCGGACCAGGATCCGGCGATCAGCAACCCGGGCGCGGACGGATGACATGGCGCAGCGCAGCCAGTGCCGCCAGCCCGCCGGTAAACCAAATGCTCGGCGCTCCACCACCGCCACCATGGCTCGGTGCAGGCGTCGGCGGGCTGGGCGTTGGCGGGGGCGTAACTGGCGGGGAAACCGGGGCGGCGGACAGCGCGAGCGTCGTGACCACGCCAGCGGAGGTGATCTTGCGGATCGTCGCATTGCCGGTATCGGCCACGTAGAGATCGCCCGCGGAATTGAGCGCGAGATCCTTGGGCTGGTTGAACAGGGTCTGGATGCCTGTCCCATCCTCCAATCCTCCAACCCCCGGCGTGCCGGCCAGGGTCGTCACCACCCCGCCGGCGGTGACCTTGCGGATCGTCGAGTTTCCGGCATCCGCCACGTAGAGATTGCCCGCCGCGTCCACCGCGAGGCCCGCCGGACGATTAAAGAAGGCGGCCGCACCCGTTCCGTCATCCATTCCACTCACGCCGGGCAGGCCGGCCAGGGTGGTGACGGCGCCCCCCGGCGTGATCCTGCGAAGCGTGTTGTTCGTCGTGTCTGAAACATACAGGTTTCCGCCGCCATCCACGGCGATTCCCGTGGGAAAATTGAACCGGGCAGACGAACCGGTGCCGTCGGCCGCGCCGGTCGCGCCCGCACTGCCGGCCACCGTGGTGACCGCCCCCGCAGGGGTAATCCGCCGCACCGTGTTGTTCATGGCATCCGCCACATAAATATTGCCCTGGGCGTCGCGCTCCACCCCCACCGGCGACGAAAAGTTCGCCGCCGTGCCGGTGCCGTCGACGCCGCCCCGGGTGCCCGCCGCACCGGCGAGGGTCGTCACCGCGCCCTCGGCCGTGACCTGACGAATCGTGGCGTTGGCCGTATCCGCCACAATGAGTGCGCCCGACGCCAGCAGCACGATGCCCCCGGGCTGGTTGAAGCGGGCGGCCGCACCGGTGCCATCGGCGGAACCGGCGGTGCCGCTGGTTCCGGCGAGGAGGCTGACCTGGCCCAGGGTGTCGATTTTCTGCACGGTGTTCGCGCTGGCATCGCTGACGTAGAGGTTGCCCGCGCCATCGAGCGCGATGGAGCTCGGAAAGGGAAAGAATGCCTGGGCGACCGTGAGCGTGGCGGCGTTGCTGGTCGCCACGACGCCCTGATCCGTCGCGTTAAAGCGATAGCGGAGATTATTCAGGCCCGCGGTGGCGGCATTCACGGTCAACGTGGCCGTGTTCACGCCACTGTAAGTGCTGGTGTTGGCGAGGTTCATCCAAGTCGAGCCATCGGTGGAAACCTGCCACTGGATCATGCCCGCCGTGTCGCCCGCGGAAAAACTCACATCATGCCCCACGGTCACGGTGGCGTTTTTCACCACATGCGCGGCCGGCACCGTGGCCGGCGCCGCGGTGTAAACCCGCACCCAGTCCACCGACAGGGTCTGGGGAAAGACGGTGGTGGTGTCTGGATTGCCCGGCCAGTCGCCGCCCACCGCCAGATTCAGGATGATGAAAAAATCCGAGTGGAACGCCGTCATGGTCGGCCACTGCGTCACGTCGACGCTGGAGCGGCCGTATTCGATGCCATCGAGACGCCAGATCATGTTGGTGCTGCTCCACTCCACCTCGAAGACGTGGTAATCATCATTGAAGACCTGCGGGTCGGGCAGTTCGTAGCGCCCGGTGCCCGTCTGGGCATGGCCGTTCGCGTCCCAGTGCAACGTGCCATAGATCGAATCGTCGCGGTTCTCGCCGCCGCCGATCATTTCCATGATATCGATCTCGCCGCATTTCGGCCAGCCGACCGTGCTGATGTTACTGCCGAGCATCCAGAATGCCGGCCACATCCCCTGGCCCTTCGGCAGGCGCATCCGCGCCGCAACCTTGCCGTATTTCCAGGCCTGCTTGCCCTGGGTCTTCAGCCGGGCCGAGCTGTAGCTGCCATCGGCATTGCGCGCGGCCGTGATGACCAGTTCACCGCTTTGCACGGCCGCATTCGCCGTCGCGTAGACTTCCAGTTCGTGGTTGCCCCAGCCGCCGCCACCCTGTTCGAAGGTCCAGTTGCCGGCGTTGACCGCGGTCCCGTCGAATTCATCCGCCCAGGAGAGCGTCCATCCGGGGCCCGGCGTCCAGGTGTCAGGCGTCAGCGCCGACGCGCGCGTCAGAAGCAGCGCCGGCAAAAAGACGAGCCAGAAAAAGCGAAAGCGGGCCATGGGACTTCCTTTTCGGGTTGAGGGCGACTGTTGTGCCGTCAACTTCTTCCGCGCCGACCCTTTTGCAAGGGACACTTGTGCAACAAGCGCCGGTATTTGTGCAACAAATCGGGCAAGCAAACACGGGCGCGGCGTGACTTGCCGGTCGGTCTGCCCACGACCCCGTCGCCGGCCAGCCCCGGCTGCCGCCGGTCACAAGGTGGCTTTGTCCCGGATCTCGTCGGCCGGGCCGAAAATCATTTCCAGCTGCGCCTGGGTCAGGGGCAGCTTATAAAACGCGTTGGATTGCGGCGTGCCGATCTCGGGAGCGTAGGTCTTGTTGGGCAGCTGGATCCAATTGGCGCGAAAGGCCACGCACTGCTCCGCCCGGAAGACAAAGACCATGCCTTCAAAACTGTATTCCACCGCGCCCCGGCCCCAGTCCGATTTTTCCAGGACCAGTTTGTTCGTCCCCGCCAGGCCGGCGATGCGGTCGACGGTGAAATCCGCCGACTCCATCACCTTCCCGCTGCTGAGCCGGATGTAGAGGGGTGTTTCATCATTCAGCGGTTTCTTGGGATCACCGATGCTCAGGGAAACAAAGCTCGCCTCCCCGTTGGGCTGGATGGGTCCGCGGGCCTGCAGATTGCCGCGTAGAAACGTCCGGTATTGCATCCGGACCGGCTGGTCCGCGCCGCT
>DATFUQ010000021.1:0-14387 GCA_035260745.1 Lacunisphaera sp.
CAGACTCGGACGGCCCAGCGGTCCGTCCCTACCCCGAACCGCATTCCCGTCAATCCGCCTTCCTCACCGCCTCGGTCTTCAACAAATACCACACCGAGCACGAGATGCTCCGTTACATCCGCCGCCTCGAGGCGAAGGATCTCTCGCTCTGCCACTCGATGATCTCCCTCGGCTCGTGCACGATGAAGCTCAACGCCACGAGCGAGATGTTCCCGGTCACCTGGCCGGAGTTCAGCCGCCTGCATCCTTTCGCCCCCGCCGACCAGACCAAGGGTTACGCGAAACTTTTCGCCCAGCTCGAGAAATGGCTCGGCGAGATCACCGGCTTCGCCGCGGTGTCGCTGCAGCCCAACGCGGGCTCGCAGGGCGAATACGCCGGCCTGCTCGTCATCCGCGCCTACCACGAGTCGCGCGGCGAGGGTCACCGCAACGTCTGCCTCATCCCCACCAGCGCGCACGGCACCAATCCCGCCAGCGCCGCGATGTGCGGGATGAAGGTTGTCGCTGTCGCCTGCGACGCGAGCGGCAACATCGACGTCGCCGACCTCAAGGCCAAGGCGCAGGAGCACGCCGCGAATCTCGCCGCGTTGATGGTCACCTACCCGTCCACGCACGGTGTGTTCGAAACCTCGATCAAGACGATCTGCAAGACCATCCATGCCCACGGCGGCCAGGTCTACATGGACGGCGCCAACATGAACGCCCAGGTCGGTCTGACCTCACCCGGCCGCATCGGCGCCGACGTCTGCCACCTCAATCTCCATAAGACATTCTGCATCCCGCACGGTGGCGGCGGCCCGGGCATGGGCCCGATCGGCGTCGCGAAGCACCTCGTCGCCTACTTGCCCAGTCATGTGGTGGTAAAACCCTTCAGCCTCACGCCTCACGCTTCACACCTCGGGGCCGTCTCCGCGGCCCCGTATGGCAGCGCCAGCATCCTGGTCATCTCCTGGATGTTCATCCGGATGATGGGCCCCGACGGGCTGACGCGCGCCACGCAGTTCGCCATCCTCAACGCCAACTACATTGCCAAGCGCCTCCAGAACCATTTCCCCGTCCTCTACCAGGGTGCCGGTGGTCTCGTCGCGCACGAGTGCATCCTCGAGTTCCGCCCGTGGAAGCAGCACGGGATCGAGGTCGAGGACGTGGCGAAACGCCTGATCGACTACGGCTACCACGCGCCGACAATGTCGTTCCCCGTCCCCGGCACGCTCATGGTCGAGCCGACCGAGAGCGAAACCAAGGCCGAGCTCGACCGTTTCTGCGGCGCGCTCATCTCCATCCACGGCGAGCTGGCGGCCGTTGCCAGCGGCGAGAGCGACAGGCTCAACAACCCGCTCAAGCACGCCCCGCACACCGCGGCCACCGTGTGCGCCACGGACTGGAACCACCCTTACACGCGCGAGACCGCCGCCTTCCCCGACCAATGGACGCGCGCCTCGAAGTTCTGGCCCGCCACCGGCCGGGTGGACAACGTCTACGGCGACCGCAACCTCGTGTGCAGCTGTGTGGGCATGGAGGCCTACGCCGAGACGCCCAAAGCCTGATGGAGGGTCGGCCTCCCCCTCCCGGCCGACCGAACCGTAGAGGCGTAGCGATCAGGACCTTGTAGGGGCCGAGCTTGCTCGGTCCTGCATCGGCTAGCGATGGTGCGTGACCACTGATCTTAGGTCCGGCCCACTGACCGAGCTCTCCTATTGCGGGTGGAGCGAGTTGACCCCCAACGCGCTGGCTTGGGTGCAGGCCGTTACTCCCCGCCTTCGATCTCCGGCGGCTTGATGGCCGAAAGCAGACGGTCGAGTTCGGCCTGCGTCGGATTGCGGATCGAAAGCACCGTGAGGATTGCCGGACCGGCGGGCAACCCGACTTGCGCCGGCATACCGACGGTGAGGCCGAGCAAGGCCGCGGCGAGTGGGGAGTTGTGCGGCAGGCACTCGATGCCGATCTCCGGATCGGTCGCCGTCTCGCCGCAGGTCGCGACGAGGAAGGTGAAGCGGTGCTTCCGCTTGGTGACCAGGTCCTCCTTCTCGATCCGGGTCACGTGGCCAAGTTGGAGGAAATCGGTCGGCTTGGTGAGCCAGGCGGCAGGGTCGACCTCGATGAACGTGTTGCGCCGCGCGAAGCGGTCGAGTTCGTCCATCTTGCGGTCCACGGCACGGATCGCGTCCTTGGCGGCCTTGAAGCCGAAATTCTCGCGCAGGTCGCCCTGGCTGTGCGCCTCGATCTTGTCCTGCACGAGTTCGGCGCGCTTCACCTTGAGCGCCGCGAATTCCTCCGCGAGCACCCGGTTGTAGCCGCGTCGCACGTAGAGGGTCGCCGGCGGGGACGAAGCCGGGCGGAAGATGTTTTTTCGACGCGGAGGAGCCATGCGCTGCCGAGTGAGCAAACCGCGGAACGCATTGCAAGCCGCACATGCCGCCTTCCCCGACCAGCATACCCGCGCCAGCAAGTTCTGGCCCGCCGCCGGCCGCGTGGACAATGCCTAGGCGGCTGGCACCGGTTGACAGCAACGGGCTCCCCGACCAGCTTGGGGGCGTGAAAAAGAAGCCCGCCAAGATCGAGGAGCCCTCATCGGCTTACAGTGCTAAGAAACGCACCACCCCGCCGGCTGCCCCATTGGCCAAGGCTGAGGAGGCCCGTCAGATTCGCTATGCCACACCCGAGCAGGCCCGAAAGGCGATGGAAAAGGTTTTCCGCGTCCATCACGAACTCTTCCGCAAACTGGCCCAGTGAACGAGCCTCTATTCCTCTCCCGTGAAGAGGTCCTCGGAATCCATCGCTTCTCACTTGAACAGCACGGCGGCTTGGACGGCCTGCGTGAACCCGGTTTGCTGGACTCCGCCCTCATGCAACCCGAAGCCACCTATTTCTACGGACAGGGCGACTTGGCCGATATCGCCGCGGCGTATGCATTTCACATCGCCCAGAATCAGCCATTCCTCGATGGCAACAAGCGCGCGGCGATGGGCGCGGCCCTCTCTTTTCTGGAGCTCAATGGCTTCGATTCTGATCGTTTCGATGGTGCCCAGCTTTACGACGCCATGATCGGTATTGCTGAAAAGCGCCTCGACAAGGTGGGGCTTGCCGTGATGTTTCGCGCTCACTTGGGCCGATGAATATTTTCCCTCTTACTTTCACTCTCACCCTTCCCTTCCCATGAAGCTCCTCCGTCATCTCACCCCAAGCGGTCCGGCTTATGCCGCGCTGCAACCCGACGGCTCCGCCCGCGCCATCGAGGGCGATATTTTCGGCGACCACCGGGTCAGTGCCAAAGTGGTGAAACCCGGCAAGCTGCTCGCGCCGGTCCAGCCAGTGAGCATCCTCTGCATCGGGCTGAATTACCGCCAGCACGCCGCCGAGACCGGCGCTGCCATTCCGAAGTGGCCGGTGCTCTTCATGAAGAACCCGGGTGCCGTGCAAAATCCCGGCGACCCCATCGAGCTGCCGCAGAAACTGCCCAGCACGCAGGTGGACTACGAGTGCGAGCTGGCCGTCGTCATTGGCCGGCGCTGCAAGAATGTCAGCAAGGCCGACGCCCTTAAATACGTGTTGGGCTACACCTGCGCCAACGATGTCTCGGCGCGCGACTGGCAGAAGGAATTCGGCGGCAGCCAGTGGTCCCGCGGCAAAACCTTCGACACTTTCTGCCCGCTCGGCCCGGTGCTGGTCACGCGCGACGAGATTCCCAACCCCAACGCGCTGAAAATCAAAACCCTGCTCAACGGCCAGACCATGCAGGACTCGAGCACGGCCGACATGATCTTCGACGTCCCCACCTTGATCGAGTTTCTCAGCGGCAGCACGACGCTGCTTCCCGGCACCGTCATCCTGACCGGCACCCCACAGGGCGTGGGCATGGCACGCAAGCCGCCCGTCTGGCTCAAGGCTGGCGACACCGTGAGCATCGAGATCGAGTCGATCGGCACGCTGACCAACCCGGTGGTGAATGAGACGGTTTGAAATGGTAGGGCGGGACCGCTGAGACCGCCGCGATCATCCTGACGGCGCTCCTACCCTCAGGCGGCCTGGCAGGTCCGGCGGGCGTAACGGTAGAGCACGACGATGGCGACGACGAACAGCAGCAGCCCGATCACGATGCCCGGTTTCTCGAAGCTGTCCCCGACAACCGCCAGTGGCGTGTCGGTGCCCGCCGCGGCAACGACACCGGCGAACGCAACGCCGAAGAGGCTTTCGCCCACGATGAGCCCGGTGGCCGCCAGCACGCCCATGCGCTTGGCGAAATCCGGGTTCGCATGGCGGTCGGCCCACTTGTCGTAGTAGTGGCCGATCACCGCGCCGACGGGAATCAAAAGGGTCAGCGCCATCGGCAGGTAGATGCCCATGCCGACGCACAGCGGCGGCATCCGCATCTTGCCGGTCTTGCGCAACACCTCATCGAGGAGGATCGTGCCGACGCCGAGCAGCGCGCCCCAGCCGATGAGGTTCCAGCTGATGTCGCCGCCGAGCACGCCCTTGGCCAGCGCGGAAATGAGCGCCGCCTGCGGCGCCGCCAGGGCATGCTCGCCCGCCCCCGGCGCACCGGCGAAGCCGAAAGCCTTGTTGAGCAGGTCGAGGACCGGCGGAATCACCAGTGAGCCGAAGATGACGCCGTAAACCAGCGCCAGTTGCTGCCGCCAGGGGGTCGCTCCGACCAACTGCCCCGTCTTCAGGTCCTGGAGATTGTCGTTCGCAATCGTCGCGATGGAAAACACGATGCCGGTGGTGAAGAGGGCATAGGCCACGAGGGCCCGGGTCTGCTCCGGGCTGCCCCCGTGCCCGTAGGTCATGACGAGCAGCAGCGCGGCGCCGAGCACGGCAAGGATGCCCACGCCCGAGACCGGGCTGTTCGAGGCGCCGATGAGGCCGGCCATGTAGCCGCAGACCGACGCGATGATGGCGCCGATCACGACGACATAGACCAGCGTGCCGAGGATGACCGGCCCGATGCCCGAGGCGATGGCGGTGCCGGAGCAGAAAACCCAGAGCAGGCCCGCGATCGGCACCAGCAACCCCAAGATGGTGCCACCCACGATGCCGATGGGCAGGTCTCGCTCGCTGAGCGCCAGCTTGGTCCCGGCCTGGCGCGACTTCGAGGCCGCCATGGCGGCGCGGATACCCTTGACGATCGGGCCGAGGATGCGGAACAGGCTCCAGAGCGCCGCGACGCCGATCGTGCCGGCCCCGATAAAGCGCACCTCGCTGCGGAAGGTGGTGTTGACCAAGTGGTCGACGTCACCCGTGACGCCGTGCATGGCGGTGAGCATCGGCACCAGCCCGGCCCAGGCGATGAGCATGCCGACCAGCATCGCCACGCCGACCGACAGGCCGACCAGATGCCCGACGCCGATCAGCGCCATCGAAAGGCTGGTCGAAACACCCGTGGCCCCGGCGCCAACGCGGAAGTTCTTGGCGACATCGCTCGCCACGAGACGCATCGCCGCGAGCAGCGCATAGCCTGCCGAAGTCAGCGAGCCGACGACGATCATGCGCAGGCCCTTGGCATTCTCCACCTTGCCCTCCGCGGAGCCGAAGCCGACCTTCAGCACCTCCGCGGCCGCGACGCCTTCCGGGTAGGGCAGGTCGGAACCCGTGACCAGCGCGCGGCGCAGCGGCACGGAGAACATCACCCCAAGCGTGCCGCCGATCGCGCAAACGGCCACCGTGATCCAGTAAGGGAAGCCCTGCCACCAGCCGACCATGATGAGGCCGGGGAGCACGAAGATGATCGCGGCCAGCGTCCCTGCCGCGGAAGCGATCGTCTGGACGATGTTGTTTTCGAGGATGTTGGAATTCCCAACAAAGCGCATGACCGCCATCGAGATCACCGCCGCCGGGATTGAAGTCGCGAAGGTCAGGCCGACCTTGAGTCCCAGATACACATTGGCGGCCGTGAACAGCAGCGTGATGACACCGCCGAGAATGACACTCCGGACCGTGAGCTCGCGAAGACCCTGGTCTTTTTGCATGATCCGCTCTGCGAGCGGGCCCGCCGGGTAGCGGCTCGGTTGTTCCTCGGGCGAGACTTTTGGCATGACCCACTCTGCGAGCGGGTCTGCCAGGCATCAAGCCTCGGGATGCGCTGGAGTGGAACCGGTGGAACCCGGCCTCCGGACGGGTTCAGGGCGCGTCCGGAGGCCGCGCTCCACCTCGCAATTCACCGTCGCTTCTGCGCCTTCCGCGCGGCGAGCAGCCGCTTGATCAGCCAGTAGAGCATCTCGAGCCGGGGCACGGGGACGCCGACCGTCTTCGCCCGGCGCACCGGCTCGCCCCAGATTTCCTCGATCTCAATCTCCCGGCCCTCGCGGTAATCAATCAGGCTCGACGGGCTGTAACGTCCCAGCTTGGCCGTGCGGTCGAACTGCAGATCCATGAAAGTGCGCGGAATCGTGTGGCCGAATTTCGCGGCCGCCTCGAGAATCTCCTCCATCAACCGCCGCGCCAGCGTCCGCAGGCCCTCGTCGGCCATGATGATGTCGGTCGTCACGCCGCCGGCCGCGATGGCGAGACCGTTGAACGGCACGTTCCAGACAAGTTTTTTCCAGCGCAATTCCTCGAGATTGTCCTGGGCCTCGCACTTGACGCCGGCTTTGGCAAACAGCTGCGCGACCTCGCGTGTGCGGGCCTGCGCGGGCCGGCCGAATTCACCGAGCATCACCAGGCCGGGAAAGGTGCAATGCACAACCCCGGGCGCGGTGCGCGTGCAGCCGACGAAGCAGATGGCCCCGAGCACATGCTCGCCGCCCACCACCTCGGCCACGGGCTCCTCGACGCCGAGGCCGTTTTGCAGCGTCAGCACCAGCGTGCCGGCCCCCATCAGCGGCGGCAGGATCTTTGCGAGCGCGGCGTTGGCGGTGGCTTTCACGCTGACGATGACCAGATCGCACGGGCCGATGTCCGTGGCGGAGGCGTAGGCCGCCACTTTCTTGAGGTGGATGCGGTCGCTCGGCGTTTTAACCCGTATGCCGCGGGCCATCACGGCCGCCCGGCCGCTGCGCACCAGGAAATGGACATCGTTGCCCGCCTTGGCGAGCCGGGCGCCATAGTAACAGCCCAGCGCGCCGGAACCGATGATCGCGATGCGGGGGTTTTCAGGAAGTGGAGCGCTCACAACGCCTCAGTCGTCACAAAGATAGGCAAAAAATACAACCCCGCAGTCGAATGGCCCAATCGCTCTGCGCCCGTCTTTCTTCACATGCACTATTCACCCGTTCGTAACCCGCCAGAATCACCCTCTGGCCGGGCTGTAGCTCAATGGTTACGGCCGGACTCACCTGGCGTGTGCAGGGTGACTACCTCGGCTCGATTCCATCAGTCGCCTGTTTGGTGAAGTTTATTTGCGGCTTATCAGCTTTGCTCCAGCGCTTTACGCAATCGCTCTGCCACAGTGGGGCGGCGCTGGTCATCCCATATCGGGGTGATTATCCCCGCAGTCATTCCCCTGTAAATTATCGTCGGACTGTCCACCGGCTGTTCACAAAAACACCCCGGGGATTTTTTCAGAGTGAAAATCCGGACGGACTGACAAGTTATTCACAGCCCGGCGCGGCGCTCACAACGGGATGTTATCGGTCAACCGGACTTCATCCACCCAGTAGGAAATCGCCATGAGGCAATTTCCGGGCGCGACCTCGCGCAAGGACTCCATCGTGTGCGGGTCGACCACCGAAATGTAGATCACCCGCAGCCGACGCTTGGCCGCGATGCGGTGGGTGACCTCGGCCACCAGCCGGTCGGGGCTCTTCACGCCTGACTCCACCATTTCCTTCGCCCGGCGCAACGCGCCGAACACCGCCAGCGCCTCCTCGCGCTGGCTGGGAGTGAGGTAATTGTTGCGCGCGCTCAGCGCCAGGCCGTCGGCCTCGCGCACGGTCGGGCCGGTGATGATCTCGAAGGGCAGCAGCAGATCCGCGGCAACCTTCCGGATCACCGCCACCTGTTGCGGGTCGCGCTCGCCCAGCACGATGAGATCCGGGCGCACAATGTTGAAAAGCTTCAGCCAGCAGGTCAGTACCCCGCGAAACAACAGCGGGCGCGAGACGCCGCACAGCGGCCTGCTGACCGCGTCCTCCTGCACCTGCGTGGAAAATCCGCGCGGAAACATCTCCTCGGTGGCCGGGGTGAATAACACCTCGACATTTTCCCGTTCGCACAGTGCCACGTCAGTCGCCGGGGCGCGGGGGTATTTGGCCAGATCCTCGCTCGGCCCGAACTGCAGCGGGTTGACAAAAACCGACACGACGACGGCGCCCGCCCTTTCCCGCCCCAGCTGGATCAGGCTTGCATGGCCGGCATGCAGCGCCCCCATGGTCGGCAGGAAGGCGATGCGCCGGCCGGCCGAGCGCAACGCGGCGGCGGCCTCCTGCATGGCGCTGATTTTGTCGATTTTTTGCATGGCCCGGAACGGGCTTGAACTATCCAGAAGCCATTACCTTTATCAAGCCTCCTTGCCTCAGCCTCGCTGAGGCCAAGCCTCGCCGAAACCCAACGGGTGTAGGCGGGCCGCCTTCCTCCTCATGATTCGTCTCAACGAACACTTCAACAAGCTCAAGGCCTCTTCGTCCTCAGCGGAGCTGAGGACGAACCCGCCATAGCCTTGGCGACGGCGGGCTCTCACACTGTTGCACCTCCCATGATCAGAATCAACGAACACTTTACGAAACTGAAGGCCTCCTATCTCTTCGCCGACATCGCGAAGCGGGTGAACGCCTATGTCGCCGCAAACCCCGCCAAGCCGGTCATCCGCCTCGGCATCGGGGACGTCACCGAGCCGCTGCCGCCCGTGTGCATCGCGGCGCTGCACGCGGCCACCGACGAGATGGCGAACCGCGCCACCTTCAAGGGCTACGGCCCCGAGCAGGGCTATGCCTTCCTGCGCAAGTTGATCGCGCAGCACGACTTCTCGGCGCTCGGCGCGAAGATCGAGCCGGATGAGATCTTCGTCAGCGACGGCTCGAAGTGCGACGTCGCCAACATCCAGGAAATTTTCGCCGCCGACACCCGGCTCGCGATCCCCGACCCGGTCTATCCGGTTTACGTCGACACCAATGTCATGGCCGGCCGCACCGGCGCGAACCGGGACGGTCGTTACGACGGCATCATCTATCTCGATTCCACCGCGGCGAACGGCTACGTGCCCGCCCCGCCCAAGGAAGCCGCGGATCTCATCTACCTCTGCTTCCCGAACAATCCCACCGGCGCCGTCGCCACCAAGGCCCAGCTGGCCGCGTGGGTCGCCTACGCGAAGCAGCACAACGCCATCATCCTCTACGACGCCGCCTACGAATCCTATGTCCGCACGGCGGGCATTCCACGCAGCATCTACGAAATCGAAGGGGCGCGTGACGTGGCCATCGAGTTTCGCAGCTTCTCCAAGCTCGCCGGGTTCACGGGCCTGCGCTGCGCCTACACCGTCGTGCCGAAGACTCTCAAGGCCCGCGATGCCGCCGGCCAGGCGCAGGCCGTCCACGCACTCTGGCACCGCCGGCACACGACCAAGTTCAACGGCGTTTCCTATCCCGTGCAAAAAGCCGCCGCCGCTGTCTACACCCCCGAGGGCCAGAAGCAGACGCGCGCGCTCACTGATTTTTATCTCGGCAACGCGAAGCTCATCCGCGACGCCATGACCAAGCTCGGCCTAAGCTGCATCGGTGGCGACAACGCCCCTTACATCTGGGTCAACGCCCGCCGCGACTCGTGGGAATTCTTCGATGTGTTGCTGAACCAGGCTCAGGTGGTCATCACGCCCGGCGCCGGCTTCGGCCGGTGCGGCGAGGGCCACATCCGCATCAGCGCGTTCAACTCGCGCGAGAATGTCACCACCGCGCTCGCCCGCATCGCCGCCGCGGTGAAGTAACTCCGGCGGGTTTCGTGGCCACCCCGCCCGCTCGTTTCGCCACCTCCGTGGGCCGGGGCCGAGCCTAAGTATACTATTAGTTGACAAACCGTCACGCGCGACGGTTCCCATTGATGTCAACTAATAGTATACTTAGGCTCGGGATCTGAACTGCGGCCGGGCATCCGGCCTGTCGCGAGTCACTTCTTCGACGGCAGCGTCGGCGTTGCTACAGCCGCTGCGATCGCGTCGCCGAGTTCACCAACGGCGTCGCGCAACTGGCCGACCAGCGCGCCGTAATCCTTGCCGTCCCACGTGCGGGGCGACGCGGTGAAGGCGCCCCGTTGCGGCGCGAGCTTGTCCCCGTCGGCCGATAAAATCGAGTAGGTGGCCGCCAGCTGGACGCTATCGCCTGCGAAACGCACCAGCTCGCAACGCTGCACCTGCACGGTCACGGTCGCGCCGCTGCCCACCGCGCCCAGCCGGGTGCGCAGCAACTGCGTGATGGCTTCATCCAGGGGCTCGGCCCAGCGCACGTCCTCCAGGTAAATGACCTCCTGCTCGGCCACGCGCACCGCCATGGCCCGGCCGTGCAAGTGGCCGGCCAGCTGCACCGGCCGCACCTGCGTGGCGTTCGCCACCGGCGGGGCGCTGGCGGGGCCGCTGAGCGTGAAGTGCCGCACGGTGTCGGCCTGCGGCGAGGGGAGATTGCAGCCGGACAGAAAACCCAGGACGGACGACAGCGCGCATAGAGCGGAAAGGCGGAGGAGGAATTTCATGGCGTGCCGGGTTTTTTCTTGCCGACGATGAGTGAGTTCGGGTTCCGGTCCAGCGCGTCGGCGAGGCGTTCGATGGCGGCGGCGGCATCGGCGACCTGCTGCAAAGCTTGGGTGGCCTCGTCACCGAGGTGGTCCTTCTCCTGCACAAAGCGCCGGGTCGTGGCGGCGGCGGAGTCGAGCGACTTCAGCGCGACCTGCGCATCGGCGAGGGTCTTCTTCAAATCGTCGCTGACCGGCCCGACCTGGCCGTCGAGCTTGGCCAGCACCGCGCGCAGATCGGTGAGGGCGGCGTTAAGGTTGGTGAAAGTCTGCTGGGCGACGGGCGAGCTGACGAAGGTGTTCACCGCGTCGGCCGCCTGCCCGACCTTCCCGGCGAGCGCCTTCATGTCGAAGTCGCCGACCTTCTGGTTGGCATTGGCCAGGAGCGCCTTCAGCTCCTTGGAGAGGCCCGCGAAATCCACCTTCTTGATGTTGGCCACGATCTCCACGATGCTCTGCTGCACCTCGGAGATGGGGGACGGGATGGCCGGCACGACCGGATAGGGATCGCTTACGAAGCGCGGGTCGGGGGGGTATTTGCGCACATCCTCGAAATCGAGCTCGACGAACAGCAGGCCCGTGATGCCGGTGAGATTGAGCCGGGCGCGCAACCCGCGGTCGATGAGTCCCTGCAATTCCACCGGGTTGGTCAGGTCGATCATGACGCCGTGGCGGTCGGTCAGGACGTTGCGGTTGATCTCGCAGATGGTCTGGACCAGCGCCTTCTTGGTCGCCTCGTCGTAGCGGACATTGACCGCCGCGACGCGGCCGATGCGCACGCCGTTGAACTTCAGCGGCGCGCCGGGATCAAGGCCGCTCACCGACTCCTCAAAATAGATGAAGAAACGCGAGGGCTTGACGAAGATGTTCGAGCCGCCGAAGGACAGGAAGCCCACCACGAAGAGCAGCAGGGCGCCCAGGATGAACATGCCGACCGTCGCGGGGCTGATTTTTGTTTTCACGAATTCAACCCCCCTTGTTGCCCAACCGGCTCGCCGCGTCTATTCAAAAAGTCCTTCACCCGGGTGTCTTCGCTCCGGTCCCGCAGGATCCGCGGGTCGCCCTCGGCGATGATGCCCCGGGTGGCACGATCCAGCATGATCACCCGGTCGGCGATGCCGTAGATGCTCGCCAGCTCGTGGGAGACGATGACGATGGTCGTGCCCAGGGTCTCGCGGATCTGCAGCACCAGCTCGTCCAGGCTCAGCGAGGTGACCGGGTCGAGCCCCGCGGAAGGCTCGTCAAAAAACACGATGGACGGATCGAGGGCCAGGGCGCGGGCGAGGCCGGCCCGTTTTTTCATGCCCCCGCTGATCTCCGCCGGGTAATAATCCTCATAGCCGGCGAGGCCGACCTGCGCGAGTTTCAGGGCGACCACTTCCTCGCGCTCCCGGCGCGACAATTCGGTGAACAGTTCGAGCGGCAATGACACGTTTTCGTGCAGGGTCATCGAGCTCCAGAGCGCCCCGCTTTGATAGAGGACACCGAACGTCTGCAGCAGTGCCCGGTGTTGTTCCGCGCTGGCGTGTGTGAAGTCCCGGCCGCCGAACCGCACCGTGCCGCCCGCGGGCACATGCAGCCCGATCATGTGCCGCAACAGCGTGCTCTTGCCACAGCCGCTGCCCCCGATGACAAAGAAAATCTCCCCGCACTTCACGGCGAACGACACCTTTTCCAGCACCACCCGTTCGCCATAGCGGCATTTAAGGTCCTCGACCTCGATGGCGAACTGGCCGCCGGCTTTGGGGTGACTGTGGTTCATGGCGGGTTTACCAGCCGAGAATGTGGAAGAACACGGCGTAGACCGAGTCGCAAACGATGATGAGGAGGATGGCGGTCACCACCGCGCGGGTGGCTGCCAGGCCGACGCCGGCCGCGCTCCGGTCCGCCTGCAGTCCGCGCAGGCAGCCGGCCAGGCCGATCAGCAGACCGAAGGTGGCGGCCTTGATCACCCCGGTGTTGATGTCGGACAGGTCGACGATCGTCTGCATCTCCGACCAGTAGAGGTTCGTGGGGATGTTCAACGGCGGCGCCGACGCGATCGCCATGCCGCCGAGGATGCCAAGGCCGTCCGAATAGAGCGCGAGGAAGGGCATCATGCAAAACAGCGCCACCATCCGCGGCATGACCAGGAAATCGATCGGCGACACGCCCAGCGTGGAGAGCGCGTCGATTTCCTCGTTGGCCTTCATGTTGCCGAGGGTCGCCGCATACGCCGCCCCGGTGCGCCCCGCCAGCACGATGGCGGCCATCATCGGCCCCATCTCGCGCACCACCGCCAGCCCCACCATGTCCGCAATCCAGATGTCGCCGCCGTATTGGCGCACCACGATCGACCCCGTGTAGGCGAGGGTCACGCCGACCAGGAAACTGATGAGCCCCACGATGGGCAGCGCCATCGCGCCGCATTGCTGCATCTCCGAAAAACAGTCGCGCCAGCGGAAGTGCGCCTGGCCGCGGAAAAAGCGCCCGATGCTGTAGGCACATTCGCCGACCAGGCTGGCCAGGTCCTTGATTTCCGCCCAGAGCGCAACGGTCGCCGTGCCCACGGTGGTGGCCAGACTGGGCAATTCCGGCGGCTTGGCCGGCGGCGCGGGTTTTTGGACAAGCAGGCGGGCTAGCTTGTCCGCGCCCTCGGGCACCTGCTCGATGACCAGCGGAATCCCGCGACCCTCGCTCCAGCTCCGCGCCTCGCGCAGGAAAAGCGCCAGGGAGCTGTCCCAGCTGCCGAGTTCTTTTCCCGTCACGCGCACACTTTTCGGCTCATGGCCGGCCACCGTCTCCTTCCAGTCCGGGTGCGCCTTGGTGACGCGCCAGTTGCCCCCCACCCGCACCGTCAGTGTGTCGCTGTCGGGCGAGGCGTCGGCACGGGCGGCAAGCGAGGAGGCAGCAGACGTCATGGAACAGGGTAAGTGTGAAGGGTGACGCCAACTGCGCCAGACTCATTTTTCGTTCGTGGATGGACTTACCCCGCCAGAACCTCGGGACCGTCGGCCCGAACCGCCCTGCAGTGGGCATTTTTTCCGTGCCATTAAGTGCAATTCGACGGCACATTGTTCCCGCCATGCGTTACCGCACCGTCCTCCTCGACCTCGATGGCACGCTAATCGACCATTTCGCCGCCATTCACCGCAGCCATGCGCACACGCTCCGGCAGCTCGGCCGGCCTGAACCGACCATGGTCCAGGTGCGCGCGGCCGTGGGTGGCGGGCTTGAACAGGCCGTCGCCCGGCTCGCCGGGCCGGAACGGGTGACGGAAGCCCTCGCCATCTACCGGCCGTATTGGGACGCCACGATGCTTGACGATGTCCGGCTGCTCCCCGGTGCCCGCGAACTGCTCGCGGCCCTTAAGCAGGGCGGCGTTCGCATCGCCATCTTCACCAACAAGCACGGCCCGTCCTCCCGCCGTGTCTGTGCCCATCTTGGGATTGCCGGCCTTCTCGACGGAATTTTCGGGGCAACCGACACGCCATGGCTCAAACCGGCGCGGGAATTTTCCGAACATGCCCAGCACGCGCTGGGCGCCGAGGCCGCTACCACCGCGCTCGTGGGCGACTCCCCCTATGATGTCGCCACCGCCCGCAATGCCGGCTGGGAATTTTATGGCGTGACCACCGGCACGCACACGGCGGAGGAACTCCGCACGGCGGGCGCCACGCACATTTATCCCGGTCTCGCGGAAGCGTCCGTCCCGCTGCTCGTCTAGCCCGGGTTCGCCGCGCAGACCAGCGCTAGCG
>DATFUQ010000022.1:0-3391 GCA_035260745.1 Lacunisphaera sp.
CGGCACCGAGGGCGGCCGGGAGATCGCCCGCCTGCCCGTCGTCGAGGGCGAATACGACCGCGAGGAATCACCCCGCCGCGTGTGGGACGATGCCTCGCCGCCCAATTTCGGCTACCCCGAGGCCAAGGGCCAGACCTACCAGCTCACGTCCGAGCAGTTCGCCGTCAACGAGGCCGGCCAATACGTGAAGAAACTTGGCGCACCCGAGCATGCCGGTGGCGCCAACTGGATTTTCTCCGACAGTACCAGCGGCGGCCGCGTGGCCGTCGAGGTGGCCCGCGCCAGCGGCGAAGTGGACGGCGTCCGCCTGCCGAAGGAGGCTTACTATGTCTGTCAGGTCATGTTTGGCGACGAACCGCGCGCCCATATCATTGGTCATTGGACCTACCCCGCCGGCACGAGGAAGACGGTCTACGTCGCCTCCAACAGCGACGACGTTGAACTCTTTCTCAACGGCCAGTCGCTCGGCCACGGCAGGGTGTCCGACCGTTTCCTCTTCACTTTCCCCGATGTGGCCTTTGCGCCGGGTGAAATCAAGGCCGTTGCCTCGCGCGGTGGCAAAGCAATCGCCACCACGGCCACGCATACTGTCGGTGCGCCCGTTGCCTTGCGGCTCACGCCGGTCACCGGGCCAGGCGGGCTTTGCGCCGACGGCGCGGACATTGCGCTGATCGATGTCGAGGCCGTGGACGCAAAGGGTGACCGCTGCCCGACCTTCCAGCAGCGCGTGGACTTCGAGTGCACTGGGGCCGGCACCTGGCGCGGCGGTTACAACAGCGGGAAGATCAACTCGACCAACAATCTCTACCTCGACCTCGAAGCCGGCATCAATCGCGTCGCCGTCCGCGCCGGCCGCACGCCGGGTACGCTGATCGTGATCGCACGCAGCGCCGGTCTCACCAGCGGAAGCGTCAGCATTGTGTCGCATGAATTCACGGGAGCCCAACCCGCCATGCCCGCTGTCGCCCTACCGAAGCAGTCACCCATCCGCACCATCGTCGCCACGGCGGCAACCAGCACCAAGGCGGCCGGCCCCGCGATGGCCGGGAAATACATCAAGACCCTCAACTACACCGCCCCCTACGGCTCCACCGTCCACGTCGAGATCAACGCCCGCAACGACCGGAACGCCTACGTGAATATCGATTCGCCGTTCACCGCCCTGCCCGGCGAGTTGACGGGCGCCGACTGGGTGCAGGCCGACAATCGCGACGCCCTCTACAGCGCAGTGGATCTGATGGAGCTGGCCGTCATCGGCCACTCGGCCGTCTGGATCGCCCACGACAACCGCCTGCCCCGCCCCGCATGGTTGACCAGGCAATTCGAGCCGGCCAACATGGCCATCACCGTGGCCGGCCAGAAGCTGGATCTCTTCCGCCGGGCCACCGCCAGCGACGAAAGCCTCACCCTCGGGGCCAACACCGAGGACACCAGCATCACCGCCGGCAGCATGTATCTCGTCTTTGTGACCGCTACGCCCGCGAAGCCCTAGGCTCAGCCCGTGTTCTTCAGGCCGCCGGCGATGCCATTGATCGTCAGCTCCATCACGGCGCGGGTGCCCTCCCGGCCGGCCTGGCCCAGCTGGCCGCCCCGGCGGCGCTTGAGCATCTCGACCTGCAGGTAGTTGAGCGGATCCACGTAGGGATTGCGGAGCTTGATGGAGCGGGCGAGCACCGGCTCGTTCTCCAGCAGCTCCCTCTGCCCGGTCACGGCCAGCACGGCCTTCTCGGCCAGGCGGAATTCATCGAGGATGCGGGTGAGGATTTTCTCCCGGATGGCCTCGTCCTCGACCAGCGAGGCATAGACTCTGGCGATGGACATGTCGGCCTTGCACATCGTGAGCTGGGCGTTGGCGATGGTGGTCTGGAAGAACGGCCATTGCTGATACATCTCGCGCAGCAGTTTTTCGCCCTCCGGCCCGCGCTGCAGGATGGCATCGAGCCCGTGGCCGAGGCCATACCAGCCGGGAAAATTGAACCGGCTTTGCATCCACGAAAAAACCCACGGGATGGCGCGCAGGTCCGCGACGCTCACACTGCCCTTGCGCCGGTAGGTCGGGCGCGAGCCGAAATTGAGATCGCCGATCTCGTCGATCGGCGTGGCCTGCCGCCAGAAGTCCAGAAATTCCGGGTCGTCGTGCACGCAAGCGGTGTAAGCCGCCAGCGCCGCCGCGCTCATCTCCTCCATCGCCTTCACCCAGTGCCGGGGCAGCTTGCGCGCGCCGCCCTGCGCCTCGTTTGCGCCCAACAGCACGCCATAAGCCATCTGCTCAAGCACGCGGTGCGCGAGGTCAAAGTCGTGATAGCGGGTCGAAAGCACTTCGCCCTGCTCGGTCACGCGGATGCCGCCGTCCTTCAGGCCGACCGGCTGGGCCAGGATGGCCTTGGCTGCCGGCCCGCCGCCGCGCGCGATGCTGCCGCCGCGGCCGTGGAAGAGCGTGACCTTGACCTTGTGCTGCCGGCAGACGCGCATGATGGCATCCTGCGCCTGGTAGAGCGCCCAGTTGGCGGTGAGGTAGCCGCAGTCCTTGTTGCTGTCGGAGTAACCGAGCATCACGTGCTGGTGCCGCCCGTGTTGCGCCAGCTCCGGCGCATAGGCCGGATGAGTGTAGAGGGCGGCGAGGATCGACGGCGCGCGTTGGAGGTCGTCGAGCGTCTCAAACAACGGGGCGATCGGCAGCCGGACCCCGGCCCAGGCCTGAAGCAATTGCACTTCCAGCACGTCCGACACCTCGTTCGTCATGCTGATGATATAAATCCCCAGGGCATCGGCGCCATACTCCGCCTGCGCCCGAACGGCCAGTTGCAGCGGCTCGAGCACGGCGCGCGCATCCTCGGAAAGACCGGCCGTGCGTGTTGCGTCCAGCGGCCGGGCTTCCGCCAAGGTCGTGGCCAGCAGCGAAAGTTTCTGGCTCTCGTCGCGCTGCTCGTAGTCCGGCTGGCGGAGGATCTCCGCCACCGCCCTGGCGTGCCAACCCGAGTGTTGCCTCAAATCCAGCCGGGCCATGTGGAGGCCGAACACATCCACATCGGTCAGGGCATCCTTCAATTCGCCGCCGGCGAGCGGCGCGGCCCGACCGCGCAACAGGTCGGTCTCGATGGCCGCCAGGATTTCGCGCACCTCCGCCGTTGTGACCGGGCTGGCGCCGGCTGCAGCCGGTTCCAGCAGTCCGGGATCGGCCTGGGCCATGAGTTGCTCGCGCAGGCTGCTCAGGATGATGCGATAGGGCTCGCGCGGATAACGCTGCCCCACCCGCGCCATCAACTCGGAGGATTCGCGGCATTGCTCCGCCATCCGGCGGATGACCGGGGCGAACTTCGCGCGCCGGTCGGACACGGTGATGGAGCCGGCGAGATTGTAGAGGATCTCGGCCAGTTTCTTGATGGCCATG
>DATFUQ010000023.1:0-4976 GCA_035260745.1 Lacunisphaera sp.
CCACGACCGCGCCCGGGCCGAGTTCGAAAAGTTCTTCGCCCGCGAGGACGCCTTCGCCCTCGGCGTGTGCAACGGCTGCCAGATGCTGAGCAATCTGAAGTCCATGATCCCCGGCGCCGACCACTGGCCCCGTTTCGTGCAGAACCAGTCCGAACGCTACGAAGGCCGGCTGGTATCGGTGAAGATCGAGAAGACGCCCAGCATCCTTTTCGCCGGCATGGAAGGCTCGGTCATACCGATCGTCACCGCCCACGGCGAAGGCTTTGCGGAGTTTGCGAATTCAGAAGCCATGAAACAATGCAGTGAATCTGGATTAGTTGCAGCACGCTTTGTCGACAATCATCACAAAGTCACCGAGCAGTATCCCCTCAACGCCAACGGCTCCCCGCTCGGCATGACCGCTTTCACGACCACCACCGGCCGCGCCACCATCCTGATGCCGCACCCAGAGAGAATCTTCAGGACAGTAGCAATGAGTTGGCACCCCGCTGACTGGCCTGAAGATAGTCCGTGGATGAAGCTATTCTACAATGCCAGAAACTGGGTTGGCTAGCTGGCATGACAATTGCCTGACAAGGTCTTGACGCCGGGGTGACAACCCCGGTCGCGATTTCTGGTTCAATGGGAGCGAAACCTCCTCCTTCCATGAAACTCAAATCCCTCCTCCTCGCCACCCTGTTGGCCCTGAGCCTGTCGAACGGGCTGACCAGTCCGGCATTCGCCGCCGAGTCCGCCCGCATCGCCAATCCCCTCGTCGATTTCGCCGGACACAAGGACGCCGTTCTCGCCGTGGAAAAACTCCGCAGCACCCGCGTCGTGTCGGAGACCGAATTCCTCCGCCTGGCCCGCGAACCGGGCACCGTCGTCCTCGACGCGCGCAGTGCCGCCATGTTCCAGCGCCTGCATCTCAAGGGCGCCGTCAACCTGGGCTTCCCCGATTTCACCGCCGACACCTTGGCCCGCATGATCCCGGAGAAAACCACCCGTGTGCTCATCTACTGCAACAACAACTTCACGGGCAGTCCCAGCGCGTTCCCCGCCAAGCGAGCGGAGATTGCCCTGAACCTCTCCACCTACGTCGCCCTGCATGCCTACGGCTACGACAATGTCTTCGAACTCGGCCCGCTGCTCGATGTGAAGACGACCCGGCTGCCGCTCGAGGGCTCGGAATTCCCCGCGCTCGTGCCTTGATGATGAACGATCCTTTTCTTACAGGAGGACGCAAAGGTAGCAGAGAAATTCCGGTATCGACACCTATCTGCTCTCTTGTTCTCTCCGCGACCTCCTGTAGAATAGTTCGGCTGCGGGGGGTGTCTAAACCAAATCGGTCCCGCCAGTGTGCAGGAGCCTGCTTGCAGGCGATTTCACGACACCCGGTAACGGTTTACGCTCTGAATCGCCTGCAAGCAGGCTCCTACATTTGTTTCGGCGAGAGCTTGGCCATCAGGGTGTCGAGGAGCGCGTCGGCTTGCAGGGCGAGGTGCTGCGCGGGTGTTGGCGGCTGGTTCGGCGGGGCCATTTTCTGCAGTGCCGCGAATGCGGCATCGGCCTTGGCGCGCGCGGCATTGAGCATCGCCTCCTTCACATCGTGGATGGCCCCGCTGGCCGTCAGTTCCTTTACCGTGCCGGGCTTGCCGGCAAAGGCCGGCGTCAGTTCATCGCCGATCCACACGCGCCAGTCGGGGTCGTCGGCGAAATAGACCACCAGCACGCCGTGCCGGAGCGTGCCCAGTTTGCCCGAGAGCGCACTCATGTAGGCACCGGGCACCTTGTCCTCCTCGGCGGACGGGGACTTCAGGTGAATCTCCACGTGGATTTTTATGCCGGTGGCGCGCTCAAAATCACCGAGCCTGGCGTCAACCGCCCTGGTCCAGGCCGGATCGGCCGGCAGCAGTCTGCCGGGATCATCGAAGTGCGACGCTAACTCCGCCATGGACAAGGCGGCCGCGCAGGCGAAGAAGCCCAAAGCGAGCAGTCGGTTCATGACACGGGGCCAGCCGGCTGCGGGCGAAACCTGCTGATCGCGAGAATGCCGAGCACCACGAAGAGTAACAGCGCCGCGCCCTGCGCGATGGCAAAGGGCGGCTCCTTCTGCGTCGGGGCGAGGGCGTTCAGCGCCGGGATCTTCTGGAAGGACTGCACGATCAGGACGAAGAAATTAAAATAAAGGGCCAGCACCGCGCAGATGACGTAGACCCAGCGCCAGTTGCCGGCGAGCTTCCCGGCATACAGCGCGTAGAACGCCGCCGCCAGCACGGGCAGCGAGATGATCCCTAGGCCGATGGCCGGGGTGAATCCATGGAACGGAAAAAAGAATCCCGTCACCACCGTCGCCAGGGTCGTCCACAGAAAGACCGGTGTCGAAATCCGGCATAATTTCGATGCGAGCAGGCCAAACGAAGCGACGAATCCCGCAAGAATCCCCACCAGGCTCAAGGCCACGTGAAACAGGGTGAATGTACTCATACCGGGGAGACTAAATAACAGATTCCGCGGCGTCCATGCCGATCGCCGCGGTGAACCGGGGCATGGCGAAGGTCAAGCGGCTCGGTGGGAAGATCTGCAAACCCAGGACGGCGGTGCCCCACATGGGCTATTTCGCCATCTGCCTGGACACGGAAAAGAACGCGTTCGCCCTCTGGGAAGTAAACCCCCAAGGCCAGATAAGCGGTCCCGCCTGAACTGGCGGTTTGATGAACTCCGGTTCGGGATCCCGCCCTACCAGGCGCGCACGCGCGCGGCGGGCTCGAGGTGGAGCGCCTGCCCGGGCTTCACCCCGAACGCGACATACCAGGCGTCGATATTGCGGACGGTCAGCGCGCGGTATTGGCCGGGAGCGTGCCCGTCGGTGATGAGCCGCTGCCGCAGGCTCGCTTCGCGAAACTTGCTCCGCCATTTCTGGCCGAAAGCGATGAAGAACAACTGGTCGTTGGTGAAGGCCGCGCCGGCCGGCTCCTTCTGTCCGGCCGTGGCGGCGCGGTAGCCGTCGTAGGCAGCGGCGAGCCCGGCGAGGTCCACCAGGTTTTCACTCAGGGTCAGCTGGCCGTTGACCGCGAGATCGGGGAACGGCCGGTAGGCGGAATATTGCGCGACGAGGGCGGCGGTCGAGGCCTTGAAATGCGCGAGGTCGTCGGCCGTCCACCAGTCGCGCAGGAGGCCCCGGGCGTCGAACTGGCTGCCCTGGTCGTCAAAGCTGTGGCTGATCTCGTGCCCGATGGTCGTGCCGATGCCGGCATAGTTGACGGCATCGGGCGCGGCGGGATCAAAGAAGGGTGCCTGGAGGTAGGCCGCCGGAAAATCGAGCGCGTTCCGCATCGGCATGTTCACGGCGTTCACCTCCTGCGGGGACATGCACCATTCGGTGGCGTCGACCGGACCGCCCAGCTTCGCCACGCGGCGGCGGTAGGTGAACTTCTCCGCGCGCAAAATGTTGCCGGCCGCGTCGGCCGGGTCGATGCCGAGCCCGGTGTAATCCTCCCAGCGGTCGGGGTACCCGACGCCGACGTAGAGCGACTTCAGCTTGGCGCGGGCCTGCTCCTTCGTGGCGGGCGCCATCCAGTCGAGCCGGCTGATGCGGGCATCGAAGGCGCGGACGATATTGGCGACCATCGCCTGGACCCGGGCCTTGCTCGACGCCGGAAAATATTTTGCGACGTAAACCTGGCCGACCGCATCGGGCACCGCCGCGTTGGCGGCGGCGAGGGCACGCTTCCAGCGGGCCGACTGCTGCGGCGTGCCGCGCAGCGTGTTTTCGTAGAACGCGAATTTCTCCTCGGCAAACGCCTTGGGCAGCACGCCCGAATACTTATTCAGCGCGTGGTAGACGAGATAGTCCTGCCAGACCGCGAGCGGCTCACCGGCGACCAGCGCGGCGGCGGCGGTGACCGCGCCCGGGTGCCAGACGATGAAGCGCGGTGACGCGGCGAGCCCGGCGGACTGAAAGAACGCGGCCCAGTCCAGGCCCGGGGCCTTGGCGGCGAAATCCTCGCGGCGCCACGGGTTGTTGGCCTTCAGCACGTCCTCCGAGTCCTCGCGGGGCGAGTGGACCTGCGCGAGCTTGAGTTCGAGGGCCAAGACGCGTTCGGCGCGAGCCTCGGCATCGGTGAGCCCGCCCAGCCGGAGGATGGTGGCGATGTGGGCGCGGTATTTCGCGCGCAGGCCCTCCATGCGGGGGTTGGCGGTGACGTAATACGCCCGGTCGGGCATGCCGAGGCCGCCCTGCAGCAGGTAGGGCGTGTAGTGGGCCGGGTCATCGAGTCCTTGCGCAACCCACAGCCCGAACAGGTTCTCGGTGAAAAAATTGGTGGCGTTCAACGGATCGACGTCCGCCCGCAGACTCTCCCCCAGAGTGCGGGCCAGCGCGGTCTTGTCCTTGATCGCCGCGATGCCGCTCAGCAACGGCTGCAACGGCGCGAGTCCCCGGGCCTCGATCCCGGCCTCGTCCATGTAGGCGGTGTGAAAATCGGCCGCGATGCGCTCTGCCGGCGTGGCGGCGCGGTTTTTCGCCGCGGCTTCGATCAACGCGACGAGGCGCCGGTTCGTCTCCTCCCCGAGCGCGGCGCCGGTGCCCCAATTGCCACGGTCGGCCGGGATCTCCGTGGCGGTCATCCACGCGCCGTTGGCATAGGCGTAGAAATCCTCGCCGGGCGCGATCGCCGGGTTCATGCCGGCGGTGTCTATGCCGGTTGTCTTCGTCGGCTCCGCCGCGGTGGCGAGGAGAACGGCGAGCAGGAATAGTGGCGTGAGGCGCACGATTGAAGGGAAGGCAGTCATGGCGGGAAGGGGTTGATGATTGGCCCGACGATGTCCCGCGTCCCCCCGCGGCGTCAAACGGCAAGCGTCAGTTTGCCCGCACCGGCGCGGTGTCGCCAAAACCGCTGAGGCGATCGGCCTGGGCCTGAAGCGCCACCAAGCCGTCCTCGAGGCTCGTGCAGAGCCGGTTGAATTCCGGGGCCTTCATCTTTGGCGGCACCTCG
>DATFUQ010000024.1:0-3172 GCA_035260745.1 Lacunisphaera sp.
TTAAAGTGGTACGCGAGCTGGGTTCAGAACGTCGTGAGACAGTTCGGTCCTCTATCCGCTGTGGGCGTTTGTGATTTGAGGGGTTCATTCTCTAGTACGAGAGGACCGAGAATGACGCACCTCTGGTGTTCCGGTTGTCACGTCAGTGGCAGCGCCGGGTAGCTATGTGCGGAAGAGATAAGCGCTGAAAGCATCTAAGCGCCAAGCTCCTCCCAAGATAAGATCACAATCCGTCGCAAGACGGTGCAAGGTCCGGGTAGACCACCCGGTTGATAGGGCAGAAGTGCAAGCGTAGTAATACGTTCAGCTAACTGCTACTAATGACCTTGCCGGTTTATGCAGATACCAGTTTCTGGGCGTTTATTTCACCCTCTTACCGCAGGCGGTTTGTCTGAATTTTCTGATATTTTCTCCGCAAGGAGATAAAAATTTCCTGGTGACCATATACCGGGGGTTCCACCCGTTCCCATCCCGAACACGGCCGTTAAGCCCCGCGTAGCCAATGGTAGTAGGACGTTAGGTCCCGCGAGAGTAGGTCGTTGCCAGGTTTATGGCCCGGTTTGTCGAAAGACGAACCGGGCCTCTTTTTTGCCTGCACGGAATTGCCCAACCGCGAACGACATCCAGATGCCGCCGGCGCACTCAGGCAGTGGTAGTGTCCGGATTATTTCGCACATTTACAGATCGGGAAGGTCGGAGGAGTTCACCCCAACCCGGGCTGGTGTCCACCGAGGCCGGACGCAAGAAGGGCCGCCTTCTTGCGAGAGGCCCTCCACTGGCACACACTGGCCGTATGCTCCGCGGACGGGGCAAAGAAAATAGGGCATCCACCGTATCCCGCCAGTCGCCGCTGAGGCTCACTCCTCGGGCAGGAGCGGGGCGTCGCGCAGCAGGGATTCCTCGTGGTCGAGCAGTTGCTGCAACGGGCGGTGGACCTCGTCGGCGATCTTGCCGCTGCGCCAGAGTTCGTCGATGACCGTGCGCTCGGCGACCAGCGCTGCGGTGCGGTAGCCGTGACCGGCCTTGCGGCGGCGCCGCGCGCTGCGGCGCGTCTCGCTTTCGGCGTCCAGCACCGCAAGCCGGTGCTCATATTCGGACACTACCTGGGCGAGCGCGGCGCTATGGTCGGGCGTGGTGGCCGCGGTCTCGAGCGCACGCAAGGCCTTGAGGCCGGCTTTGACGGCGGCGATGCGGGCCAAGCGATCTTCCTGGGCGCGACTCTGGTCCTCGCGCAAGCCCAGCCGCCTGATGAGATGTTCGAGGGTTGTGCCCTGCAGGAGAAGCGTCACGGCGATGACGCTAAACGCCAGGAAGATGACAATGTCGCGACCGGGAAAGGGCGCGCCGTCGGGCAGGAACAGCGGGATGGAGAGCGCGCCGGCGAGCGTGACCGTGCCGCGCATGCCCGCCCAGCCGAGCACGAGCGCCGAGGCCGGCCGGGCCGCGTTCGTGCAGACCCCCAGCGACAGGGAGGGCAGGTAAATCCCGGAGAAGATCCAGGCCAGGCGCGCCACGATGGCGGTGCCGGAGACGATCGCGGTGAAACCGAGGAGCTGGGCGACGGAGTAATGATCGCGCACCGCCGCCAGCAACGGGGGGAATTGCAGGCCAAGCAGCACGAAGGCGATGCCGTTGAGCCAGAAAATCAGCAGCTCCCAGACGGCAAAGGTGCTCTGGCGGGTCTCCACGTCCATGCGCACGGGATCGCGCCAGCCCGAGTAGAGGCCGGCGGCGACGACGGCGAGGATGTCCGACACGCCCAGCAACTCGGCCGCAAGATAGGCGGCAAAGGGCGTCAGCAGCGACAGCGTGATCTCGATCAGTGGGTCCGCACTCTGCAGGTGCTGGAGCAGGTCGCGCAGCTTGCCGATGCCATAGCCAATGGTGAGGCCGAGCCCGAAGCCCCCGAGGGAGAGCAGGGAAAAATCGAGGGCGATGTGGCTGAGCGAGAAACTGCCGGCGATGACGGCCACGAGGGCGAACTTGAAGGCGACCAGGCCGGTGGCGTCGTTCATCAGGCTCTCGCCCTTGAGCACGGTGGTGAGGCGTGCGGGCACGCGGAGGCGCTCGGTGATGGCGTTGACGGCCACGGCATCGGTGGGGGAGACGATCGCGCCGAGGGCGAAAGCCATGGCGAGCGGCAGGCCCGGCACGAGCCACCATGCCACGAGACCGACGGTCACCGTGGTGAAAAGCACGAGCCCGATGGCGAGGGTGAGAATCGCGCGCCGGGCGCGGACGAACTCACGCAGCGGCATCAGCCAGCCGTCGGAAAAAAGCAGCGGCGGCAGGAAGCAAAGAAAGAAGAACCCCGGGTCGAGCTTGAACCGGGGAAACACCGGCAGCAGCGCCGCGCCCACGCCGCCGAGCAAATACGTGATGAGCTGCGGCCAGGGTAGCCAGCGCCCGACAACGCTCAGGCTGGCGATCAGCAGGAGCAGGACCAGGGCGTGTTCGAACTCGGCCATTCCCGTCTACGCTATGATTTCGACGAAGCTCGTCCAGCGGCATTGCCAGCCCGACGCCTGCTACTCACCACTCACCCCCGGTCACGCATCCAGATCGACCACGCCGGTGGCGAAGCAGAGCGCGGTCAGCACGCGGAATTCGACGCTGTCCTTGTCAAAGGAGCCCGGGGTCACCTTGAAGCCCTCCGTCAGTGCCTGCATGGCTCCGCTGTAGGTGTTCGCCTTGGCCGAGAGTTGGACCCGTTCGAGGGCACGCGGGCCGGACTGCATGAAGGTGGCCGCCGCCGCAAACTGCTGGCTGGGCACGCCTTCGACGTGGGAAGGTCCGCGCCGCACGGTGATTTCCATCCGCCCCTCGGGCGAGTCGAACTTGAAAGGCATGTGCGGCAGTTTGATTTGCATCCACGAGGGTATCGCGTCCGGAGCGAATAAGCAACAGTGGCCCACCGCTTCGCGATTTCGCTCCACGGGCCGGGGTGCTCCAGAGTTTGTCATCCATTAATTGACAAATTCAGGTCAGGCGCGAGATGGGCGGCACGATCCTAGGGTGGGGTGCCCGACCGGGAATCGCCGGCTGGGCGGGATCGGCGGGGGCGGTTCGCCCGGCGGCGGGCGGCGCCGGGAGTCTGAGATCAACACCCGCAGCCTGCCGGCTTGGCTCTCCTGTCAAGAGTCAAGACATGACGTCCTCCCGTCCTCACGAG
>DATFUQ010000025.1:0-11737 GCA_035260745.1 Lacunisphaera sp.
CCGCCATTGTCGGAGAGACGTAGCTCTGCGCCTCCTTGTAGCTCTTGGCGAAGAGTGAAATCGCAAGTAGCATGGCGGCAAAGAACACCGCCACAGGCAGGACCAGTGCGGCCACGCCGATCAGGCCCACCGGATCGATGAGCGGGATGGTGCCGCCCTCGGCAGCCATGGCCTGCTGGGCGCTCTGCGCCGACGGGCTGCTGCCAAAATAAATCACGCCAATCCCCGCGCTGACCCCCATCGAGACGAGGGAGAGCAGCACGGTGGTCAGGGAGGCCGTGAGCACCATGAGGAATTTGCCCAGCACGATGTTGATGCGGCGCACCGGGCTGCACAGCAGGGTTTCCATCGTGCCGCGCTCCTTCTCGCCGGCCGTGAGGTCCATCGCCGGATACATCGCGCCGGTGAAGCTCAGGATGATGATGAGATAGGGAATGAAACCGCCGATGGCGTTGCCGCCGACTTTTTCCGGCGGGGCCACATTCTGCCGCTTGACGATGAACGGCTTGATGACGGCGGCAGGCACACCGCGGTCCGTCAGGCGGGCCTCGACCGTCTTGTCGCGCAGGGCGGTGAAGAAATCCTGCAGGGCCTTCACTCCGAATCCGGATTTCAACTCACCCTCGTAATAGTAGAGGGACACGGTCTGCGTGTTGCCCGACTTGAGCGTTGCCTCGAACCCGGCGGGAATGTCCACCGCCACGCGGACCTTCTTGTCCGAGATGAGCTGCTTGTAGTCCGCCGACTCCGGCACCACGCGGAATTTCCTGTCGGCTTTGAGGCTGGCGACCACCCCGGGTGAATCCGCGCCCCCGAGCACCATCACGGACACGATCTCCGTCCGGGCCTGCTTCATGATCCTGGTCATGATCGAGCCGACGCCAAACATGATGAGGGGCATGATGAGCGTGGGCACCACGATCATGGAAATTATCGTGCGGCGGTCGCGGAGCATATCCCTCAGCTCCTTCAGGTAAACGGTGACAATATTGCTCCAGTTCATGATGGGGTGTCCTTAGTCTTTGAGCGCCGCGGTCAAGGCGGCCTCCCCGCCGACGGCCTTAACGAAGATTTCCTCCATGTCCTGCTCGCCGTAGCGGGCCTGGAGCTGGGCCAGCGTGCCCTCGGCCACGAGCCGGCCGCCGTGGATGATGCCGATGGCGTCGCAGAGTTTCTCGACCTCGCTCATGACATGGGTGGAGTAGATGACGGTCCTGCCGCGGTTGCGGCACTCGCGCACAAACTTGACGATCGAGCGCGCCGTCATGACGTCGAGACCGAGCGTGGGCTCGTCGAAGATCATCACGGCCGGGTCGTGGATGAGCGTGCGGGCGATGGAGGTCTTCTGCTTCATGCCCGTGGAGAACTTGTCGCAGCGCCGGTCCAGGAACTCGTGCATGTCGAGCTCGTCGGCCAGGTGTTTCAACCGGGCTTTGATCTCGTCGTCCGCCAGGCCGTTGAGCCGGCCGAAGTAGGTGATCATCTCGCGCGACGTGAGCCGGCCGTAGAGCGCGGTGCTGGCGGCGAGGAAGCCGGCGTTGGCGCGCACCTTGTCCGGGTCCGCGATCACGTCAAAGCCGGCGAGTTTGGCCGTGCCGCTGGTCGGCTGGAGCAATGTGGCGAGCAGCCGGAGCGTGGTAGTCTTGCCCGCGCCGTTGGCGCCGAGCAGGCCGTAGATCTGCCCCGGGTGGCAGGTGAAGGAAACATTATCGACAGCCGCGATGAGGCCACGCTTCTTGTCCTTGAAGGTTTTGGTGAGGTTGTGGGCTTCGATCATGGGAGAGGTCTCAGCACTTTCGCCCGGCAGTCAGGCCAAACACGACGGCGAGGCCAAGGCCCAGAGGGATGCCGAGGGTCGGGCCCAGCGCCGCCGTTAGCGCGACGCCGACGCCCAAGCCGATCGCAAAACCGGGAGCGTTAAAACGGGAGGAGGCTGATTTGTTCATGGGAAAAACCTCACAGGCTCATGCGCTCACGAAAGTCCTGCGCCTGGCGGCGGGAAAGCTCGACCTTGAGGCCGCCCTTGAGCTTCACCAGCAGGCCGCCGCTGAACCAGGGCTCGATGCCGTCGACCCACGCGAGGTTGATGACCTGCTTGCGGTTGGCGCGAAAGAAATGCCGGGTGTCAAGCCGCTCCTCCATCGCGGTGAGCGAGCGGAAAAGCTGCGGCTTGTGCTCGTCGAAATGCAGGCGGGTGTAGTTGCCCTCGGACTCGAGCAGCCGGATGTTTTTCACCGGCACGAACCAGCAGCGCTCGCCCTCGCGTACAAAGACCTTGTCGTCAGGGGTGAGCCGGTGTGACGGCGCAACGGACTCCGCCGGAGCCGGGCCGCGGCCGCGCAATTTTTCCAGCGCGGCGACCAGCCGGTTGGGGTCGACGGGCTTGAGCAGGTAGTCGAGCGCGTTGAATTCAAAGGCCTTCACCGCAAACTCGTCATAGGCCGTGGTGAAGATGACCGCGGGCAGCGGCGAGCCGAGCTTCTCGAGCAGGGTGAAGCCGTCGGCCCCGGGCATCTGCACGTCGAGGAAGATGAGCTCGGGCTTGAGCCCCTCCACCTTCTCCAGCGCGTCCTCCACGTCCACCGCCTCGCCGACAATCTCAATGTCGGTGTGCGCGGCCAGGAGCCGGCGGAGCTCGTTGCGCGCGAGGCGCTCGTCGTCAATGATCAGGGCCTTCATTTCGCCGGAGGAGTGAGGGGAATGAGCACGTCCGCCGTGACACAGCCGGCCGGCTCGGACAGGAGTGTGAGCGAGGCCCGGTCGCCGAAGAGCAGTTTGAGCCGCTCGGAGGCGTTGCGCAGGCCGACCCCGGTGGACGAACCCGCACGAGCGGCAGAAGCGCTGGCCGGTTCGGACAGGTCGCCGGGGTTGCTCACGCGGATATGCAGGGCGGCGCCCTCGATGCGCGCGGCAATGCGCAGCTCACCGCCCTCGCGGCGGGTGCCGATGCCGTATTTGACGGCGTTCTCGACGAGCGTCTGCAGCAGCATTGGCGGCACGGGCACGGCCGCGGTGGAAACCTCCTCGGCGATGTCCCACCGGACTTGCAGGCGGTTTTCGTGCCGGATTTGCTCCAGCGCCAGGTAGTCCTCGACGATGCGCAGCTCCTCCTCGAAG
Source organism: Lacunisphaera sp. (assembly GCA_035260745.1). Taxonomy (GTDB): domain Bacteria; phylum Verrucomicrobiota; class Verrucomicrobiia; order Opitutales; family Opitutaceae; genus Lacunisphaera. The sequence goes on from DATFUQ010000025.1 coordinate 3,118, forward strand.
GGCACGGTCTCGAGCTGGCCGGACTGGAGCGAGTAGCGGAGCATGTTGGCCAGGCGTGTCACGGCCTCGCGGGCCTTCGGCGCGTCCTCGTCGATGAGCGCGCGCAGGCTGTTGAGCGAGTTGAAGAGAAAGTGCGGGTTCACCTGCGACTTGAGTGCGCGGAGCTCGGCCTCCTTCACGTTGGCGGCCATCCGCAGCTGCTCGACCTGCAGACGGTTCAGCCGCTCGAAGATGTGGTAGAAGAAATAGAGGCACAGCCACGCGACCATCAAACCCATGCCGTTGAGCCAGCTCACCAGGAAAATCAGGCCCATGCTGTATTTTGAAGTCCACGGCAGGGCGAGCACTCCGTGGGTGTAGCCGTAGCCCAGCGCGCTCCACAGGAAGGAAATCGTCGCCGCCATCAGCAGCACGCGCGGCACCAGGGCGAGCCAGCCCAGCTGCTTCCAGCCCCAGCGGGCCATGAACGGCCGCGCATTATGCGTGAGCACTGCGCCCAGCAGGACAACAAACACGATGATGGCCGCGTCGGTCAACCGGTCACGCGCCGCCGGTGCGTCTTTGTCGGCAAACGCCCGGGAGAAGACAAACTGCGAGGCCATGAAAATTCCCCACCCACCCGCCTGGCAGAGCACATAGAGCCGCTCCTTGGCGCGCTGCAGTTTGGCCTCGGTGTTGACCGGTGTCGCTGTCATGGGCCGCGAGCGAACCACGCCCGCGGGGGGCACGGCAAGACTGTCCGGACGGGCGGAGGCGGCAGGCGCAAAAGACATGCGCGCAAACTGACCGTTTCCACCCGGTGCGCACAGGCGATATGGACGAGCGGCCCGGCATCGGGATGAGCGGATGCCCGGGGGTTACCGTGCCCCGGGGGAATCATCTTAATCCTAAACTGAAATGACCACTGGCCGGCCCAGGTCGCCGCCCGGCCCGCGACAGATCCGGACTCAGCCACGCAAAAAAAACTGTCCCCCGCGCGTTTTCGTCCCAACGCTGTCCTCCCGTGAAGCACTCGGTCGTCGTCATCGGCAGTTTCAACCAGGATCTCGCGTTCTACACGAAAAATTTCCCGCGGCCGGGTGAATCCGTCGTGGGGGATTTCCGGCCCGGGCCCGGCGGCAAGGGTTTCAACCAGGCGGTCGCCGCTTCGCGCGCCGGTGTCCCCACCCTCTTCGTCGGCGCGGTCGGGCCCGACGCTTTCGGGGCTCGCGCCAAGAAATTCGCCCGCGCCGCCGGCATTCACGCGCACTTTGTCGAAAAACCCAAGCACGCCACCGGCGCCGCCCTGATCACGGTCAACGGCGCCGGCCAGAACCAAATCATCATCTCCCTCGGCGCCAACCTCGGGCTGCGGCCGCGCGACGTTCCCGCGCACCTGCTGGCCCCCGCCCAGGTCGTCGTGTGTCAGGGTGAGTCCGACTACGCCACGGTGGCCTTCGTGCTGCGCACCGCGAAGAAAAACGGCGCCATCACCGTGTTCAACCCCGCGCCGATGCGCGCCGAGTTCGACCCGATGCTGCTCCGCTACACCGAGGTGCTCATCCCCAATGAGAGCGAGTTCGTCGCCCTCGTGAAGAAATACCCCGCTTGCGCCGCGCTGCTGCGCACCGCGCCGTTCAACGCCGCGGGCGAATTCACCGAGGCCGCGCTGCGCACTCTCTCCGCCGACGCCCTGCACCGGCTCTGCCGCTGCCTGCAGGTGCCCGTGGTCCTTGTCACGCTCGGCGCCCGCGGCTGTTTTGTCTCCCAGCCCGATGTCTACATGCGCATCCACGCACACGACGTCGAGGTGGTCGACACCACCGGTGCGGGCGACGCGTTCGTCGGCGGTTTCGCCGCCGGGCTGGTGAAGTTCAAGCACAACATCTTCGAGGCGGCGCACTACGCCAACGCCGTGGCCGCGCTGTCCGTCATGCAGCCCGGCACCGCGCCCTCCATGCCCATCGCCCGGGAAATCGCCCGCTTTCTCAAAAAGCGCGATCACCAGTAAGCCCGGAATCCGGGTGGGCCGGGGGTTGACTTCCCCCGGGTCGCGTCGAGAACATCGGGCATGCATCCCCTGCTCCGCCCGCACCTGCTGCGGGTCCTGCTCGCCGTCTTCGTCCTGCCCGCCGCGCTTTTTGCCGAAAAGCCCTTCGCCTTCGCCGGCACGCCCGGTCAGCTGCCCAAGGACGTGGTCCCGCGCCACTACGCGCTGCGCATCCAGCCCGATCTCGACGCACGCACCACCACCGGCACCGCCCGCATCGAACTGGAAGTGCTCCAGCCGGTGCGCGAACTCGTGCTCAACGCCCACGAGCTCGCGATCGATTCCGCCGCGCTCGCCGACAATCCGGCGGCGCCGGGTCCGCTAACGCCGCGCCTCGACCCGGCCAAGCAGACGCTCACGCTGCCCGTCGAACTCTCCGCCGGCCGCCACACGATCACGATCGCCTACCGCGGCAAGATCGGCACGCAGGCCGAGGGCTTCTTCATCGACAAGTATCCCACCCCCACGGGCGACAAGCTCATGCTCGGCACGCAGTTCGAGCCCACCGACGCGCGCCGCGTTTTCCCGTGCTGGGACGAACCCGTCTATCGCGCAACCTACGACATAACGCTCGTCGTCCCCGAGAAACTCATGGCCGTCGCCAACACGCCCATCGTCAGGGAGACGGCGCTGTCCGGCGGCCTGAAGGAAGTGGTTTTTGCCCGCACCCCGGCGATGGCCAGTTACCTCGTCGCGCTTTACGCCGGCGAGTTCGAGACCGTCGAGGGCGAGCAGGACGGCGTCAAACTCCGCATCATCACCACCGAGGGTAAGCGGGCCTCGGCCGCCTATGCGCTCGAATGCACCAAGCGCATCCTCGCCTACTACAACCGGTATTTCGGCGTCCGTTACCCGCTGCCCAAGCTCGACCAGATCGCCGTGCCCAACGCCTTCGCCACCTTCGGGGCGATGGAAAACTGGGGCTGCATCACCTACATCGACACCGCGCTGCTCTACAATCCCCAGACGGGCTCGCAGGATGGCCGCGAACGGGTTTTTGAGGTCATCGCCCACGAAATGGCGCACCAGTGGTTCGGCGACCTCGTCACGATGGCGTGGTGGGACAACCTCTGGCTCAACGAGGGCTTCGCCTCGTGGATGGGCACCAAGAGCTCCAACGACCTGAATCCCGACTGGCAGCTGTGGCTCCGCGCCAACACCAACAAGGAAAATGCGATGGCCCTCGATGCCCGCCGGACCACGCACCCCATCCAGCGGCCCATCGCCAACGAAAGCCAGGCCAACGACGCTTTTGACGTCATTTCCTATCAGAAGGGCCAGAGTTTCCTGCGCATGCTGGAGGGCTATCTCGGCGAGGACACCTTTCGCGCCGGCATCCGGCTCTACGTGAAGCAGCACCAGTATTCCAACACCACCACCGCCGACCTCTGGGCCGCGCTCGGCGAGGCGTCCGGCAAGCCGGTCGTCGCCCTGGCCGCCGGCTGGACCGAACAACCCGGCTTCCCCGTGATCCTCGTCTCCGGCACCGGCGAAGGCGCGAACCGCGCGCTCAAGCTCGAGCAATTGCGCTTCACCCTCAACGACCCCGCGGCCGCGCCGTTGCTGTGGAAAGTCCCCGTCACCCTCGCCAACACCGCGAACCTCGCCGCCCCCTCCGTCGTCCTGCTCGACACCCGCACCGCCACCGCCCCGTGGCCCGCCGGCGCCGGCACCCCCATGGCCAATGCCGGCAACACCGGCTTCTATCGCGTGCTTTACGATGATGCGCTGACCGATGCGCTCCGCCGGCAAATCGCCACCCTGTCCGTGAGCGACCAGCTCAATCTCCTCGGTGACACCTGGGCGCTCGTTGAAGCCGGCCGGGTGCCCGCGGCCGCGTGGCTCGATCTTGTCGAGCAGCTGGGCGGCAGCCACAGCCAACCCGTCGTCTCCCATATTCTCACCCGGCTTCTGGCGATCGACCGGCTCCAGCTCGACCAGCCCGGCCGCACGGTTTTCCAATCCTGGGTCGCCCGGCAGTTCACCCCGCAGCTCGCCCGCCTCGGCTGGTCGCCGGTGCCCGGCGAGTCGCCGCTTGATGCCTCGCTGCGCGCACAACTGGTCACCACCTTGGGACAATGCGGCGACCCGACCGTCATCGCCGAATGCACGCGGCGCTTCGCCGCCTTCCTGAAGGATCCGGCCACGCTGCCGGGCGACCTGCGCGGCCCCGTGCTGTTGATCGTCGGCCGCTATGCCTCGCGCGAGACTTACGACCAGCTCCATGCGCTCGCCCGCGCCGCCCTCACCACCGAGGAAAAACGCCGCGCCTACGCCGCCATGCAGGTCGTGCAGGATCCCGCCCTCGTCCGCGAAACCCTCGCACTCAGCCTCGGCCATGAAATGTCGGTCAGCGAATCCACCCGCAACCTCGCCCAAGTCGCCACGGAGGGCGATCACCCCGACCTCGCCTGGGATTTTGCGCGCCAGCACCTGGACGACCTGATGAAGCAGACCACCTTTTTCGGCCGCAACGTCTACCTGCCCCGCCTCATGAACGGATTCAGCGATGCCGTCCGCGCCGACGAGCTCGAGGACTTCGTGAGGAAAAATCTCCCGGCCGGGGCCTTCGCCGAGGCCGCCAAGACCGCCGATCTCCTCCGCCACCTTGCCGCCGTGAAAAAACGCGAGCTCCCCGGCATCGACGCGTGGGTGAAGGCCCGCGTGCAGTCGAAGGAGTGACCCGGACGCACGGAACTGTGCCGTTCGGGTGTGCGCGGCGGTGCGTGCCTGGGTGATTTGTGCACAGCCATCAACTGGCTTGGTTTATGGCAACCAATCCACGTCATGCATACCTGCTGTTCGACTTCCTCCACCCCATTGTCCGCGGCTCCGGCCACCGGAAACCCGCCGGCCTCGCGCGGACCATTCGCCGCCTTGCAACGCTGGTTCGCAGGCGTGGTGCCCGTGGATCTGACGGACACCATTTTTGCCACGCTGCCCCGGCGCGACGGCGCGCCTTACGAGGCGATCGTGCGCCCGACGGATCCGACGAACGCGGAGACCGGTCCGCTACCTCTCGCCGACCACCCCGAAAGCGCGCGGCCGATGCCGCGGCGGTTCCTCTGACTCAGTTGTTCGGGATGAAGCCAGAGCCTTTGGGCTCGAAGAATCGCCGGGCGTAAAACGGCACGTATTGGGTGATGCCCAGCACGCCAAGCACGAAAAGGCTGTCGCGATACGGCCCGCCCATAAAAATGCCGAGGATGCCGCAGCCGGCCGCCAACCCGAGGCCGATAATAAAAATCACCAGCGCCCGGCCAGGCTCAGTATAGCGCGGCAGCACCAGCCAGCGGATGACGATGCTCACAAACAGCGGCACCAGCCCGATCAATCCTTGCAGGGATTCCCTGGCCGGTACCTGGGTCGGCAGTGGTTTGCCACTGGCCAGGAAAAAGTAGATGAGGCACTGCACCATCAGGGTCGCGGCCCAGATGATCCACCAGACCATCAGTTGAGCCCTGATGCGCTGGGCGTCGTAGCCGGGCATCATGCTCACTTAGATCCTATGGACACTGTTAGTCCGATCCCCTCTTTAGACATACGCGCCGTATCCGCATGCCAGTCTCCTGTATGATTTATCTCAATAGTCGCTGTAATGGGCTTAGCATTGTTTGCGGCGACAACAACACTTAGTCGATAAAATCCAGGCGGTAGAACGTTAGACGAATTAAATGGCTTCACCACTGTTTCAAGGAAAAGGGCAGTCTTAACAACGGATATGGCTGGATTACTAGTTGGATACATTGCAGCGAAACGCGCTGGGTCGGGAATAAAACCGACATCACAAAACTTGAATGTGCTGGGGGAAATTGCTTCCAAAAAAGGCGTCTTAAAATGTGCCCATAATAAATTCATGGGCTGAAAATTCACATCTTCTGTGAATGTGTTATCTGCATTACGACGAAATAGTCTCTGAGCCAGCACTTCGATGTTGTTCGCCGATGTGTTGCCTTCGTTTCCAATGCGCAAGCGAAACCAATATGCGTCGCCAACAACTTGCCCAGCTTGCATTGGCGTCTTCACGCTATCAGGTGAATTTGTGCTAATACTGACCGTTAGCTTCGGCTTTAGCAAAAAAGCACGAATTTTGTCCTGAAACACTGCTAGAATTGCTAATGATATCGTGCCTACGGCCGTCAGCCACGACGGCCAATCGATAGCCGCTAGATCGCATGCTTCGTTACAGTTCATTTCAAATTACTTTCAGGCTCCGATGGGATGCCACGTGGTCTTGAACTCGAGCGTGTCGCGCACGTCGTAGAGACTCTGGGTTTTTTCCGCGAACCAGTCGACCGGCTCCTCGGTCTTCGAGAGTTTCACGCGCTTCACGCTGTCGGCGGCACCAAGCTTGAGGGCCTTGCGCTCCTCGGCATTGGCCACGCCGGCGATGGCGCGCAGGTGGGTGTGGGTGGCGAAGGTTGGCACCAGTTCCTTGCGAAAACCGGTGAGCAGGTTGACCACCCCGCCGGGCAGGTCGCTCGTCGCGAGCATCTCGCCAAGCACGATGGCCGGATAGGGCTGCGCCGTGGAGGCAAGTGCGACGACGGTATTGCCGCTCGTGATGGCAGGCGCGATAAGCGAAACGAGCGCGAGCAACGGCGCCTCCTCGGGTGCCAACAGCCCGACGATGCCCATGGGCTCCGTGACGGTGAAGTTGAAGTGCGGCGAGGCCACGGGATTCACGTTGCCGAGCACCTGCTCGTATTTGTCGGCCCAGCCGGCGTAGTAGATGAGCCGGTCGATGGTCGCGCTGATTTCCTTCGCCGCGGCGGACTTCGACGCACCGCCGACCGCGAGCGCGTCGGCCATGTCGGACTTGCGGGCCTCCAGCATCTCGCCGAGCCGGTAAATGATCTGGCCGCGGTTGTAGGGCGTGCGCTTGGCCCAGCCCGGGCCGGCCTTGGCCGCGGCCTCGACGGCGTTGCGCAGGTCCTTGCGCGTGCACTGCGGGATGTTGGCGAAGAAATTGCCGGCGGCGTCCTTGAGCGGAAACGTGCGGGCACTCTCCGAGCGGATGAACGCACCGCCAACGTAAACCTTGGGTGTCTTGGTGATGGGCAGACGTGACATGGGAAGAGTCGGTTGAGTTTAAGCGGGAGCCGGGGTCTCGTCCTGCAGGTAGTTGACTTCCTTGTAACGGAGGGCGACGAAGCAGAAGATAATCGCCGCGACCATCGAGAGCACAGCAAAGAAGTTGTAGTAGGCCGGCCCGTGAAGCTTCAAGGTGCCGTCGGGATTGGCGATGAACCAGTGTACCCCCGCGGTGAAGAAATTACCGCCCGAGATGGACAGATAATAGATGGCCTGCACCACGGCCTTGAGGTGTTTCGGCGCCTGCGTGTAAGCGAACTCGAGAGCCGTGATAGAGGCCATGACCTCCCCGGCTGAGAGCAGAGCAAAGGCGGGCAGCTGCCACGCAATGTTGGGCTTCAGGCCCGCCTGGATTTTCGCCTCGATCCACGCGCTCACGAGGAAGGACAAACCGATGGTGAAGATGCCGAGGCCGATTTTACGCAGTGCGGTCAGCTTCCAAACTTTGTCGACCGCGGGATAGATTACATATTGGAACAGCGGAATGAACGTCAGGATCATGATCGCGTTCACCGCCTGCAATTGTGACGACAGCAACTCGAAGCCAAACATATGACGCTCCATTTTCTCGGCCTGGAGAACCCATTCGCCGCCGCTCTGGTCCCACAAGGCCCAAAATGGAATCAGAAAACCAAAGATGAGAGCCAGCCGGCCGAGCGTGATCAGGCTCTCGCGATTGAATGTATCACGGAGGAAAGTCTTTCCCTTGGGCGGGACGTGCACGAATTTGTAGCGACCTGACCAGAATATGAACGTGGCGAGCAGCATGAGCGCCGCCGGTACACCGAAAGCCGGACCAGGACCCCATTTTTTCAAAAGCACCGGCACGAGCGAGATGGAGAAGAACGAGCCGAAGTTCACCGCAAAGTAGAACCAGCCGAATGCGCGCGACACGAGGTGCTGGTTGGTGGCACCGAACTGGTCACCAACGTTGGAGGCCACGCATGGCTTGATGCCACCGGCCCCAAGCGCGATGAGTCCAAGGCCAGCAACCAATCCGATGCGGGTGTGGTCAGCCGCCAACGCAAGACAGCCCGCGCAGTAAACGAGCGAAATCCAAAAGACGGTGCGATATTTACCCCAAAAGGCGTCGGCCAAGATGGCGCCCATCATGGGAAAGAAATAATTGGAACCGACAAAGAGGTGATACCAACCGTTGGCGTCGTTCTCGCTCATCGGAGCCAGCGCTCCGGAGCGGTCGCGCAGGTATTGCGTCATGTAAATGACGAGGATCGCCTTAAGCCCGTAGAAATTGAATCGCTCGGCGGCTTCGTTGCTGACGATGTAGGGGATGCCCGGGGGCATCGTGGACAGTTTTTGCGGGGCGGTGAGATACGGGGTGTGGGCCATGGGGAGGGGGAAACGCGCCGGGGCTCAGACGAGCCTGCAGTAGTCGAGCAGGCCCTGGCGGCCACCCTCGCGGCCGAAGCCGGACTCCTTGTAGCCGCCGAAGGGCGACGTGGGGTCGAATTTGTTGTAGGTGTTGGCCCAGACGAC
>DATFUQ010000026.1:0-7561 GCA_035260745.1 Lacunisphaera sp.
GTCGGGCTGGAGCTCGGCGCCGATGATTATCTCGCCAAGCCCTTTAGCCCGCGCGAGCTTACGGCCCGGGTCCGCGCCGTGCTGCGCCGGAGCAACGGCGCGACAGCCGCGGGGACGGTGCCGGCCGGATGGGCGCATGACGAGGCGAAGTGCCGGATCAGCTTTCAGAGCAAGGCACTCGACCTCACGCGCAACGAATACCGCCTGCTCGGCGCGCTGCTGGCCGCGCCCGGCCGGGTGTTCAGCCGCGAGCAGCTGATGACAGCGGCGTGGGACGATCCCGGTGCGGCGCTCGACCGCACGGTGGACGCGCACATCAAGACGCTTCGGGCTAAGTTGCGCGAGGCCGCGCCGGACGCCGATCCGATCATGACGCACCGCGGGCTCGGTTACTCGCTGCGGGAATCGTGAAAATCCGCACGGCCATTTTCGTCGTCTACGTGGCGGCCTCGGCGGTGGGTTTTGCCGTGATGATGGGCCTGGTCCTGCGCGATGTGCGCCTGCGGTATGTCGAATCGATGCGGCGCACGCTGGGCGACACGGCGGCACTGATGGCGGCTTTCGCCGCACCCGAGTCACCCGGCAGCGACTGGACCAAGCGGCTGGCGGCCATGCCGTCGCAGCCCGATTTGCTCCGGGTGTTTGCCTGCGACCAGTCCGGCCGCGTGCTGTTCGACTCGGCCGGACGCGATGTGGGCCGGACCTACGCCTGGACCATGACCGGGGGCGGCCGGGTGGCGTCGGAGAACTACACGGTGACCAACGTCGCGGAGATCGGCAATGAACTGCGCGTGGCGGCCCCGGTGCGGTATGACGGCGCGTTGGTCGGATGGGTCGGGGTCGGCCGGCCGTTGACGACCGTGGCCGAGGGGGTGCGGGCGGCGCGCTGGCAACTGGTCTGGTCGGCGGGGGCGATCAGCCTCGTGATGATCGCGGCGGGCTGGTGGATCGCCGCGCGGCTGACGCGTTCGCTTGAGCGTTTGACGACCTACGCCCGGGAGATCCGCGACGGCCGGCCGGCCGCCCCGGTCAGGTCCCGGGCCACGGAGATTGCGGAACTCAGCCGGGCCTTCGAGGAGATGCGCGATGCGCTGGAAGGCCGGCAACATGTCGAACGCTACACCCAGGCACTCGCCCACGAGGTGAAGGCGCCGCTGGCGGCCATCCGCGGCGCGGCCGAGCTGCTTGACGAGAGCATGCCGCCGGAGCAGCGGGCGAAATTCCTCGGCAACATTCGCGGCGAAGCGGCGCGCATCCAGCAGATCATCGAGCGGCTGCTGGAGCTGTCATCGCTGGAGGCGCGGAAGGCGTTGCGGCAAACGGAGCCGATCGACGCGGCTGGGCTGATGATCGAGGCGGCAGACGTGCTGCGTCCCGCCTATGCAGGCGGACGCGTGACACTCACAATCAGCAGCGCTGCGGCCACGCTGCGCGGCGAGCGCGTGCTGCTGCGCGAGGCGCTGGTGAACCTGCTGCAGAACGCCCTGGATTTCTCGCCGGCGGGCGGCGAGGTGACTTTCGCGGCGAAAGCAGCTGATCATCAGGTGTCATTCACGGTTGAGGATCGCGGGCCGGGTGTGCCGGACTATGCGCTGCCGCGGGTGTTCGAGCGGTTCTATTCACTGCCGCGACCGGGTACGGAACGGAAGAGCACGGGGCTCGGCCTGGCGCTGGTAAAGGAGATCGCCCATCTGCACGGCGGCGACGCCACACTCGCGAACCGCCCGGAAGGCGGCGCCCGGGCGGTTTTCTGGGTGCCTTTGGGTGGAGCGGCTTGACTCCAGGCCGCTTGAACGCGTCGGGGTCAACACGTTCCACCCGTGGATTTCCGCGCGATTTCATCGCCACTTCACACGGGCTTCACACCGGCCGAGCAGGATGGGGGCATGGAAACCGCACAACCTCTCGTCATTCCCACCCCGGCCCGGCGTCGCGGCCAGGTAACCATCAAACTGCTGCTCATCGGCATCCTCGTGCTGCTGTTGCACGTGCCGCTCAACCTGGTCAACAACCTGCGGCAGGAACGCAGCGCCAACCGCGAGGCCGCCCACGCGCGGCAGGCCGTGGCGGTGCCGGCCCGCGGCGGCGAGGATCGCCGGGCGGCTGCCACCGAGCCGGCCTATAATCCCGCGGTCGCGGCGGCCGAGGGTTACCGGATGGTCGAGCGCTCGCTCAAGCACAGCGTGCTGGTGCTGACGCTCGTGTTCACGGCGTTCTTCCTGTTCGAGACGCTGGCCGGACTGCGGCTGCATGCGGTGCACTATGGCCTGGTCGGGGCCGCGCTCTGTCTTTTCTACCTGGCCTTGCTGGCGCTCGGCGAGGTGCTGGAGCCGGGGCTGGCGTATGTCGGCGCCGCGGTGGCGTCGTCGCTGCTCATCGTCTGCTACAGCATCTCGATCCTGCACAGCTACGGACGGGCCTCCTCGATTGCGGTCCTGCTGGCGGTCGAGCACAGCGTGCTCTACGTGGTGCTGCGCATGGAGGACTACGCGCTGCTCGCCGGCACCGCGGCGTTGTTCGCGGCCCTGGCCGGGCTGATGTTCTTCACCCGCAACGTGGACTGGTTTGCCCAGGAAGCGGGCAAGGAGGCGACGTCATGAACCTGGTCCTCGTCGACGCCCGCTTCGGCCGCGAGCTGCCGGTCTGGGCCGTGCTCTGTGAATTCCAGCATCCGGCGGAAATCACCGCGATGGTCTTGGGAACCGGGCTTTGCATCGCGGGCTTCGCCTGGTTCTCGGCGGGGGAGGTCATGGCGGCTACGCCGGGCCGGCGGCAATTCGTGCGGGCACTGAAAATGTCCGCGTGGCTCAAGGCCGCGTCGCTGCTCGGTGTGGGGCTGGCCGGGGTGAAGGAGCTGGGCCTGGGACAGCTGAACTCCTTCGGCTGGACGCTGCTGACCACGCTCGTGCAGGGTGCGCTGATCGCCGCCGAACTCGCGCTGCTGGCGCTCGGCGTGTTCAGCTGGTGGCGGGCGTGGGCCTGGCTCAAACCCCAACTGCTGGTTTCTCCGGCCCGCCTCGCGGGCTAGGAGTTGTGCGACGCCGGCCGGCCCAAACCGGAAACAACATGAATCCAATACAACCCGACCCGCGGCCGGCGGAGATCATCAAGGATGCCCTGAAGTTCTGGGAACTGGGCCGCCTCGGCTACAACGCCGTGCTCACCACTGCGACCGTGGCGTGGGTCGGCTTCACTTGGCCGCACTTCGCGCCGGCGTTCACGTGGCGTGGCGGGCTGATGCTGCTGGTGCTGACGGCGATCGCCAACGTGCTCTACTGCGCGGCGTATCCGGTCGACCTTTTGCTGCAGCACTCCGAACTGCGCCCGCGCTGGCGGCAGTGGCGCTGGTTGCTCTGGACGTCCGGCACGCTGTTCGCCCTGCTGCTCACCTGCTACTGGATCGCCGACGAAATCTATCCCCACCTGGAGGAGGCCACGCGACCGCTGTGGTGAGCGTGCGACCTACAGCAACGTCTGCTGATCGCCGGTGGCGGGCTTCAGGCCGACGGCGGCGTAGCCCTTATCGGTGAGCACGCGGCCCTGCGCCGTGCGGGCGGGGTTCACGGAGTCTCGGCCACCAGCTTGCCGTCGCGTTTGTAGTAGAGCTTGGTGCCGGCGGCGCGGGCCCGGTTGGCGGCCACCTTGGCGGCGCGACGGAAAGCGGCATTGATCCCACGCGTGCGGGTATCGAGTTTGGTCGAGGCGGTGGATTTCATGGGTGCTTGGCCAGAAGGGTGGGCGGAAAGCCGGTGGCATCGTAGAGCCACCAAGCGTCACAAAGCGGACGATACAGGTTTTCGAAGTTCCGCCAACTCCGAACAAATCGGCGGCGAACATCGGCGGCTGGCACGTCGTGCCCGCCTTCCTGCACCCGGGCGGCAATGCGTTTCAGGGCGATCTCCGGTGAGTCGAGCCGGAGATACACCAATTCAATGCGGTAACCCTGTCGTTTCCATTTCCTGATGCGTTCACGGTAGGTCAGGCCGCTGAGCGTGCTTTCGAAGGCAAAATCAACCTTGGTGCCGGACAGTCGGTCGAGTTCGGACAAAAAGACCTTGCCCGCTTTCATATTGGCCATGGCGGGCTTGAGGGGAGAGAGCCCGGCGGCGATCAGGTCGGCGTTGACGAAATGAACAATGCCGCCTTCCCGGGGCAGAAACTCGCGGGCGAAAGTGGTCTTACCTGCACCGTTGGGACCGGCGATTATCAGGCAGAGGGGAGACTTGAAACTGGTCGGCACGATTTATCGCCTGCAAGCAGACTCCTACAATAAAGTCTGCTGGTCGCCCGTGGCGGGCTTCAGGCCGACGGCGGCGTAGCCCTTGTCGGTGAGGACGCGGCCCTGCGCCGTGCGGGCGAGATAGCCTTCCTGGATCAGGAACGGTTCGTGGACCTCCTCGAGCGTCTCGGTCTCCTCGCCGACGGCGATGGCGATGGTGCCGAGGCCGACCGGGCCGCCCTTGTGATGCTCGGCCATGAGGCGGAGGATGCGCTTGTCCATCTCGTCGAGCCCGGCGGCGTCGATTTCCAGCAGCTCCAGCGCGGCGGCGGCGACGGGCTGCGTGATGCAGCCCTTGGCTTTTTCCGAGGCGTAGTCGCGGCAGAAGTTGACGAGGTTGTTGGCGATGCGGGGCGTACCGCGGGCGCGTTTGGCGATCTCCTGCGCCCCGCCGTCGCCGAGCTCGACCTTGAGCAGGCCGCAACTGCGGCGGACGATGCCCTCGAGGATGTCGCGCTTGTAGTAGTCGAGCCGGGTGTTGAGCGTGAAGCGGCTGCGGAGCGGCGCGGTGAGCAGGCCGGAGCGGGTGGTCGCGCCGATGAGGGTGAACTTCGGGATGGAGAGCCGGACGCTGCGGGCGTTGGGCCCCTGGTCGATCATGATGTCGAGCCGGAAGTCCTCCATCGCGCTGTAGAGGTATTCCTCGACGGTTTTGGGGATGCGGTGGATCTCGTCGATGAAGAGGATGTCGCCCTCCTCCATGTTGGTGAGCAGGCCGGCGAGGTCGCCCGCCTTCTCGATGACGGGACCGGAGGTGACGCGGACGTTGCGGCCGAGTTCGTGGCCGAGGATGAAGGCGAGGGTGGTCTTGCCGAGACCCGGCGGGCCGGAAAGCAGAATGTGGTTGAGCGCCTCGCCGCGACGCTTGGCGGCGCCGACCATGACCTTGAGTCGCTCGACGGTCTTGGGCTGGCCGGCGAAGTCGGCGAACGACAGCGGCCGCAACGCCGCCTCGCTTTGCGACACGGGAGCGCTAAGTGCCTGGGTGATGAAACCGGTGCCTTTGGGGGGCTTGTCAGGAGAAGGCATGAATCAGTCTTTGATTAACCACGAAGGACACGAAGAGCACGAAGTATTCTGTGCATCGGCTTCGTGCTCTTCGTGTCCTTCGTGGTCAAATTAAACTACTTCCATTCGACCTCGGCGCCGAGGCTGCGGAGGTTTTCCACGAAATTCGGGTGCGCCCGCCGGATGGTGTCGGCGTTTTTGACGACGCTTTGGCCCGGGATGCTGGCGGCGACCATGTAGAGCGCGACGGCGGCGCGGATGATGTAGGGCGCCTCGACGACCGTCGGGCGCAGCGGCTTGGCGCCGAAGACGGTGATGCGGTGCGGGTCGCTCACGACAACGTGGGCGCCGAACTTCGACAGCTCGGACATCCAGGTGAAGCCGCCCTCGTAGACCTTGTTCCAGAACATGACCGTGCCGCGCGCGCGCACGGCCAGCGCGATCAGGCAGGGGAGCAGGTCGACGGGAAAGTAGGGCCAGGGCGCCGCCTCGATTTTCGGCAGCAGGTTGGAGGTGAACGGCTCCGCGACGACCAGCTTCTGCTTCTTGCGGACGATGGCGGTGTCGCCCTCGTAGTCGATCTTCACGCCCAGCTTGGCGAAGGAGCGGTTGATGAGGTCGAAGTGGTGCGGCAGGGAGTTGGTCACGCGCACCTCGCCGCCCGTGATGGCGCCGAGCGCGAGGAAAGTGACGACCTCGTGATGGTCGGAGCTGATGGTGAACGATCCGCCCTTGAGCGACTTCACGCCGGTGACGGTGAGCTGGCTAGTGCCGAGGCCCGCGATCTTCGCGCCCATCGCGGCGAGCACGGCGCAGAGGTCCTGCACGTGCGGCTCGCTCGCGGCGTTGAGCAGCACGGACTCGCCCCCGGCGAGCACGGCGGCCATGACGAAATTCTCCGTCGCCGTGACCGACATGTAGTCGGGCCAGTGGCGCGCGCCGGTGAAGCGGCCCTTGAGCGACATCGTCAGGCCGCCGTTGTGCGAGACCTTGGCACCGAGTTTTTCGAGAATCTCCAAATGCGGGTCGAGTTCGCGGATGCCGAGCGAGCAGCCCTTGGCGTTGGTCGGCAGCGAGATTTTTTTCATCCGCGACAGCAGCGGGGCGAAGAGCAGCACGGAGGAGCGCATGCCCGCGGGCAGTTCGCCGTTGAGCCGGCCGGCGTCGAAGGTCGAGTGGTCGAGGCTCATCGTGCCGGCGGCGCGGTCCCAGGCGATGCGCGAGCCCTGCTCGGTGAAGAAGTTCACGAGCTTCTCGACGTCGGTGATGTTCGGGACGTTGCGGAGCGACACCTTCGCGGCGGTGAGCAGCGTTGCGCACAGGATGGGCAGCACCGAGTTCTTGTTGCCCGAGGGCGTGATGGTGCCGCTCAGGGGTTTGCCGCCGTGGATGATGAGGTCGGACATTGAAGGAGGCGTGAGGCGATAGGCTTTAGGCGAAAGGAGCGACCGTAAACTGTCGGAGCCTGCTTGCAGGCAATTCCCAAGTTGCCCGCTATTGTCATCGCCTGCAAGCAGGCTCCGACAGGCTGAAATAAAAAGGCGCCTGCGGTGAAGCAGGCGCCTGGAGAGTCTGTGTTAGGCCGGGGACTCAGCCGGTCGAGTCGCCACCCTGGGCACCGCCGGAGCGCTCGCCCCGGTAGCCGCCGCCTGAGCGACCGCGGCCGCCGCGACTGCGACGCTGGCCGCCTTCGCCACCACCATGACCGCCGCGGTTGCGGCCGCCACGATGACGACGCTGACCGCCGTCGCGGCGCTGGTCGCCGTTCGTGCCGGCGGGCGCGACGGGCTTGGCGGACGAGCCGCCGAAGAGCGACTTGAGCCAGCCGAGGAAGCCGCCGGATTTCGCCGGGGCCGCCGCGGCCGGAGCCGAATAGGACTCGGCGGACGCGGGGCGTTGCTCGCGGTTCTCACGGGGCGCGCTACCGTAGTTGGACGGGGTCGGCACGTAATTGTAGCCGGGGCGCACGTAGAGGAACTTCTCCGGGATGGAGGCGGGATCGAACGGGGCGCTTTCCTGCCGGGGCGTACGCTCGGTGCGTTCCTCGCGACGGGGTTCGTCACGGCGTGATTCCTCACGGCGCGGACGATCGTTGCGGGGCTCGCGGGCGGGGCGGAAGCCCGCGCTCTCCCAAGTCTGGGCGGGCGCGGTCTTCTGCTGCTCGGGCTCGAGGATGTTCAACTCGGCGGGTTCGTCGGAAGCGGGGGCTTCCACCTTTGCTGAGTCTACGGCGGATGAGTCTACCACGGGACTGACAAAAGCAGCGGGCGCGGG
>DATFUQ010000027.1:0-5302 GCA_035260745.1 Lacunisphaera sp.
TGGTCCACGGGCTACACGGCCGTGGCGCAGATCATCCGCTACGAGACCCCGGACCCGCAGCTTTTCCAGCCCCGCCAGATTGCGGCGCCCACGCTGGCCAGCATGATTGATTCGGTCGAGGTGCATGCGCGCGTCGGCGCCGCGTCCAAACCGCCGCTTTCGGCCGACGCCATCGGAAGCATGCTGCGCATCACGCCCGAGCGCAACAGCGACATCCTGAACGTGGCGATCTCCGGCCGTGATCTGGGCGCGGCGGTCGCGCTGGCCAACCGTTACGCCGGGGAGGCGGTGCGCTTCACCCAGCAGTTGCAGTCGCAGGAGGCCGGCGAAGCCAGCCACTACCTGGAGCAGCAGCTGGCCAAGGTCGAGGGGGAGATTACCGTCCTCAACGAGAAATTCCGCGCGCTGCCACCGGCGGCGCTCAAGGCCGCGGCTTTGCCGCGGCCGACCATGCTGCTCACCAAGCTGGACGAGGCGCGCGACCAGCTGGCCGACCTGCTGGCCCGTTACACCGACGCGCATCCCCTCGTGCAGGAGCAGCGGGCAAGGGTGGCGGTGATGGAAAAACAGGTGGCCGAGCTGGCCAACCGGCCCGCGGTCGCGGTCGGCAATGGCGGGACCGCGGCCCCGCCCGCCGCGGTGGCCAACCCCGCGACCGAGGCCGCCGCCGTGGCTTCGGGGGACTTCGAGGTCATGCGCGAGGTCAGCAAGGCCCTCGAGGGCCAGCGGCTGCTGCTGGGCGGAAGACTCCGGCTGACCAAAATGCTCCAGCAGACCCCGCCGGGGTATTACCGGATTTTCGCCTCCGCCACGCCGGAGCACGCCGTCGTCAATCACCCGGCGGCCAAGATCGGATTTCTTGCCATCGTGACGGGCCTCCTCGGCGCCGCTCTCGCCGGCGGCGTGGTGCTGGGGGTGGAATTTTTCGACCGCCGGCTGAAAACCGCGGCCGACGTCCGGCGCGTCACGCGTCTGCCGGTGCTGGCGAGTCTCGGCCGCGTCGACCGCATGACGACGGCGGCGCAGTCGCAGTGGGGCTTCCGCACCTGGACGGCTTTGCAGAACCGGCTCAGCGAATCACCCAACCAGGGACTGGTGTGCGGCATCACTTCCTCCAGCTCCGGCGAGGGCCGGTCGGTGTGGGTGCAGCTGCTGGCGGAAGCGGCCACGCAGTGCGGCTTCCGGGTCCTGACCATCTCGACGCGGCCGTCGCCCGGGGGTAATGCCCGGTACGCCCCGACCGTGAACATTCCATCGCAAAACCCGCCGGCCCCCGGCGCCCCGGGCACCACGCTCGCCCCGAGTGTGCTGAGTTCCCCCGCGGAGATCGCCCAGCAGCTGGTCAATCCCGACGGCCCGCCCCATGTGCACATCCCGCTGCCGGGCTGGGTGTGGAATCTCGAACGGCGCAAGGAGTGGCTGGCTGCGCTCGAACACTGGCGCACCCTCGACAACGTCGTTATCCTGGTCGAGCTGCCGCCGGCCTCGGCCCCCGAGTCGGTCCTGCTGGCGCAGAACCTGCCCAATCTCGTCTGGCTGGTGGACGGCACGCTCGCCGGCGCGCCCGAAACCTGCGCCCAGCTCGAAACGCTGCGCCACGCCCGCTGCAACGTGGTCGGGGCGGTCCTCAACCGCGAGGCCGCGCCCGTGTCCCTGGATCGTTTTGCCCGCTGGCTGCCGGACGTGGTGGCGGCGATGCTGCTGTTGATCCTGAGTGTGCCCACCGGCGCCCTGGCCCAGCCGGCGGCTGACGCGTCACCCGCCACACCCGCACCGCCCGGGACGCCGGCGGCTTTGTCCGTGGTGTCACCGGTGCAGCGCGCCGATTGGCAGAAGCGGCTCACGCTCGGCCCGGGCGACGTGCTGCGGCTCGGGCTCTATGGCGAACCGACACTGTTCCAGCCGGGCGTCGCAGTCCAGCCGG
Organism: Lacunisphaera sp.; assembly: GCA_035260745.1. GTDB lineage: Bacteria > Verrucomicrobiota > Verrucomicrobiia > Opitutales > Opitutaceae > Lacunisphaera. The sequence goes on from DATFUQ010000027.1 coordinate 1,925, forward strand.
ACGGCCGCCTCAGTTTCCTCGAGGCGCGCGATGTCCCGGTCGCCGGGCTCACGGTGGACGAGGCGCGGGCGAAACTGGACGAGGAGCTGGCCAAGTACCGCCGCGCCCCGCGCACGATGGTCACGCCGCTCGAGTTCCACAGCAAAAAATATTTCATGCTCGGCAAGGTCGCGCAAAAGGGCGTGTTCACCCTCGACCGGCCGCTGACCGTCGTCGAGGCGGTCGCGCGCGCGAAGGGTTTCGAGACCGGCCTCTCCGGCCGCAATGTCGTGGAGTTGGCGGATCTTTCGCGCAGCTTCCTGATGCGCCGCGGGCGCCAGGTGCCGGTGGATTTCGCGCAGCTTTTCACCGCGGGCGACCTCGCGCAGAACATCGCGGTCGAGCCCGACGATTATTTCTATTTTCCGCCGGCCGACCTGCAGGAGATCTACCTCCTCGGCGCCCTGCAGACCCCCGGGCCGGTCACCTACACCCCAAATCTCACGGTGGCCCGCGCCCTCGCCGGGCGCGGCGGGCTTAATGACAAGGCCTGGTGGCGGCAGGTGCTCGTGGTGCGCGGCTCGCTGAACCACCCGGAGGCGTTTGTGGTCAACCTGGTCGACGTGCTCGCGGCCAAACAGCCGGACCTCGCGTTGCAGCCGCGCGACATCGTGTTCGTGAGCGAGCGGCCGTGGATCAGGGCCGAGGATCTGCTCGACGACGTGGCGACCGCCTTCGCCCAGTCCGTGGTGGTCTTCTGGACCACCGACAAGGTCATACCCGTGGTGCGATGATATTTTATCCCCCTCCGTCATGAAACCGTTTCTTCACATCGCTCTCGTCAGCCTGCTCGCGCTGGGGCTCGGCAGTTGTGCGAGTTTTGACTCTGCGGCCGGCGGCCGGCCGGTGGCGCTGACTCCGACGACTCCAGAAGGCGCGATCCGGGCGCCCAGCCCCGAATTACTGCAGCCCTCCGCCCGGGCCTTCACGCTGGGACCGGGCGACCGGCTCGAGATTGAAATCGCCGGCGACCCCGCCTCGCGCACCGCCACGCCGGTCGGGCCGGACGGCAAGATCTATTACCAGGTGCTGCCGGGCATCGATGTCTGGGGCCTGACGCTCGTGCAAGCCCGCGAGGCGCTGGAGCACGAATTGTCCGGGCTTTACCGCGAGGCGCCACACGTGACGCTGACGCTGCGCGAAGTGAGCAGCAAGCAGGTGTGGCTGCTCGGCCGGCTGACCGCGCCGGGCCTTTATCCTTTGACCGGGCCCACGACGCTGCTCGAGGCGATCGCGCGCGCGGGCGGCCCGGCGCCCACGCCCGTGTTCGCCACGCTGACGCTCGGGGGCACGGCGACCTTTGCCGGCGGCAGCGACGAGGCGGCGGATTTGCGCAACGCCTTCGTGGTGCGCGGCGGCCGGCTGCTGCCGGTGAATTTCACCCGCCTGCTCCGTCAGGGCGACATGGCGCATAACATCTACCTGGAGCCCGACGATCTGGTTTACCTGCCCTCGGCGGTTTCGCAGGAAGTCTATGTGCTCGGCGCGGTCGGCCAGCCCAAGGCGGTCAGTTGCACGGAGCGCACGACGCTGCTGGCGGCGATTGCCGGCGCCGGCGGCACGCTCAAGGACGCCTACCTTTCGCATGTGGCGGTCGTGCGCGGCGGGGTAGGGGCGCCCCGGATCTCGGTGCTGGATTATCACGACATCGTGCGGGGCAAGACGCCCGACGTGCGGTTGGAACCGGACGACATCGTCTACGTGCCGCTCACGCCCTATCACACCCTCACCCGCTATATGGATCTGATTCTCGCGACTTTCGCCCGCACGGTCGGCGTCAATGCCGGCGCACGCGCCGTGTCGCGCGGCCAAGCCGTGGGCATCAGCGTGCCTGTCGGTCTATAGGTGACCGTGGATTCGTCTTCGTATACCAAACTTGGGTGCTGGAACCGATGGAGTAGGGCACCAAACGGCGCTTCCTGTCACTCCCGGCCCAATTATTGAAATGGCTGCCCGGGCTGGGATCGAACCAGCGACCAAGTGATTAACAGTCACCTGCTCTACCACTGAGCTACCGGGCAGTGGCGAAAGAACGGCCAAAAAGAGACGGGCTCAGGGGCTTGTCAATCACTCTATAGTTGTAAAAACGGGAAATTCAGGGGCGGAACAAAGTTTTGGTTGCATCGGTCCGGAGCGGCCAGTCAACTCTGCACTCTTTTCCACTACGCCTGCCTCCAATTCCGGAGTCACAGGGGGAACGAAATCATGAAGAAATACCAACTCACCGTCACGCCCCGCGAGGGCACAGGCCGCAGCGCCTCCCGCCGTTTGCGCAAAGCCGAGAAGATTCCGGCCATCCTCTACGGCAAGCACACGAAACCCGAGAATCTGGCCGTCGCCGCGCCGGAATTCACCAAACTCCTCAAGGAGATTGCCGGCCGCGCCACCCTCATCGAGCTCAAGCGCGATGCCGGCAGCACCGCGCTCTCCTTCCTGCAGGAAATCCAGCGCGATCCAATCACGGACCGCTACCTGCACGTCGACCTGCACGAGGTGAAGGAAAACGAGAAGATGGTGATCAACGTCACCATCCACGTCATCGGCGAGGCCTACGGCGTCAAGACCGAGGGCGGCATCTTGGAAACCGCCTCCCACCGCCTGCGCATCCGCTGTCTCCCGAAGGATCTGCCCGCTTTCATCGAGGTCAACGTCACCGACCTCAAGGTCGGCGGCGCGATTCACGTCGGTGAACTCAAGCCCATCGCGGGCGTCGAGTTCATGGACGACAAGAATCAGACCGTTGTCCTCTGCGTCGAACCGCCGGCGGAGGAAGTCGCCGCTGTCGTCGAGACGCCCGTCGAGGGTGCCGTCGCCGCCGATGGCACGGCCGCTCCCGCCACCGGCGATGCTGCTGCAGCCAAACCCGGCGACGCCAAGCCGGGCGACGCCAAGGCCGCCGCGCCCGCCAAGGGCGATGCGAAAGCCGCCCCCGCGAAGGGCGATGCCAAGGCCGCCGCCCCGGCGGCCGGTGCCAAGCCCGCCGCGGCCCCCGCCAAGAAATAACTTCAGACCCCGGTCCCTCCGCTTGCGGGCGGGCCGTTTTGCACACTGTTCTTTGAGTCATGTCCGTCACGCTGATCGCTGGACTGGGCAACCCCGGGCGCGAATACGCCGGCAGCCGGCACAACCTCGGTTTCACCGTGGTTGATGCGCTGGCCGCCGCCGAGGGCCTCAAGTGGGAAAAGGAATCCCGCTTCCAGGCCGAGATCGCCCGTTGGGATGTCCGGCCCCGGGTCACGCGACTGCTCGTCAAGCCACAGACCTTCATGAACGACAGCGGGCGCTCCCTCCGGGCGTTGCTCGACTTCCACCAGGTTCCGGTCGAGTCGCTCATCGCGG
>DATFUQ010000028.1:0-3971 GCA_035260745.1 Lacunisphaera sp.
ATTCCGGCCTCGAGATCACCTTCACCGACGAGCGTCCGTCCACGCCCAAGACCGAGGTCTTCATCTACAAGGACGGCGTCGTGGAGTTCGTGAAGCAGATCAACACCGGCAAGACCGCCCTGCACCCCGTGCCGGTCCGCATCACCAAGGAGCTCAAGACCACCCTCGACGACAAGCCGGTCGAGATCCACGCCGAGGTCGTCCTGCAATACAACGATTCCTACAACGACCTCGTCCTCTGCTACACCAACACGATCCACAATCCCGACGGCGGCGCGCACCTCTCCGGCTTCCGCAGCGCCCTCACCCGCGCGATCAACCAGTTCTCCAAGGCCAACAATCTCCTCAAGGACAAGGATCCGCAGATCACCGGTGACGATGTGCGCGAAGGCCTGGCCGCGGTCATCTCCATCAAACACAGCGACCCGAAGTTCGAGTCGCAGACCAAGGTCAAGCTGCTCTCCCCCGAGGTCGAGAGCGTCGTCGGCTCCATTGCCTACGAGGGCCTGATGTTCTACTTTGAGAGCAACACGCCCGTTGCCAAGCGCATCGTCGAAAAGGCCCTCACCGCCGCCCGCGCCCGCGAGGCCGCCCGCAAGGCCCGCGAGACCATCCGCAAGGGCGCCCTGCACGGCGGTGGCCTGCCCGGCAAGCTCGCCGACTGCTCCGAGAAGGATCCCGCCGTCTGCGAACTCTACATCGTCGAGGGCGACTCCGCCGGCGGCTCCGCCAAGCAGGGCCGCGACCGCCGCTACCAGGCCATCCTTCCGCTCCGCGGCAAGCTCATCAATTCGGAAAAAGCCCAGCTCGACAAGGTCCTCAACAACGAGGAAATCCGCACCCTCATCACCGCCATCGGCACCGGCATCGGCACCGGCGAGGACGAGTCGGCCTTCAACGCCGACAAGGCCCGCTACCACCGCATCATCATCATGACCGACGCCGACGTGGACGGCTCGCACATCCGCACCCTCCTGCTGACCTTCCTCTACCGCCAGATGAAGGGCATCATCGAGCGGGGCTACGTCTACATCGCCCAGCCGCCGCTCTACAAGATCAAGCGCAAGAAGCGCGAGCAATACGTCGACAACGACGAGCAGCTCAACCGCATCCTCCTCGAACTTGGCTCCGAGGACATCGTCCTCGCCCGCGTCCACGACGCGCATGTCTTCGCGCCCACCGCCATCGACCAGATCGTCGAGATGCTCGGCGCGCTCGAGAAGCTCGGCCATGGCATCACCCGCCACGGCGCCACGCTGGCCGAGTATCTGGACCAGCAGGAAAAGACCACGTTCGAGCTGCCACGCTACATCGCCCGCGTCCGCGACGGCAACAAGGAGTCGCACCTGTTCCTGACCGATGACAAGGCCCGCGCCGCCTTCCTCAAGCAGACGGGCCTGGATGCGGAGCTCAACAGCGCCGCCCCGGGTAACACCGCTGCGCCGATGCAGGTCAGCCGCCGCGTCACCATCCACGAGATCTTCGAGTCCACCGAGATGACCAAGCTGCTCAAGGCCCTCGCCAAGGCCGGGCTCGACACCGCGCAGTTCGCGCCGACCGCGGCGGCCCGCTACACCATCACCGAGAACGCCGGCACCAAGACCGAGGCGAAGACCGGGCTCTTCTCCCCGCTCGACATCATCTCCCAGATCCGCGTCAACGGCCGCAAGGGCCTCTCCATCCAGCGCTACAAGGGCCTCGGCGAAATGAACCCGAAGCAGCTCTACGAGACCACGATGGACCCCGACAAGCGCCGCCTCCTCAAGGTGAACATCAACGACGCCGCCAAGGCCGACGCCCTCTTCACCCTCCTCATGGGCGATGAGGTCCCGCCCCGCCGCCAGTTCATCGAGGACAACGCCCTCAATGTCCAATACCTCGACGTCTGAGCCGCGCCCTTCCGCCGCTTACAGCTTAAACCTTAAAGCTTACTCCTCTCCTCAGTGTATACCGCGAACGAAAAACTTTCCTCGGCCAACATCACCGACATCATGCAGACGGCCTACATCGATTATTCGATGTCGGTCATCATCTCGCGCGCCCTGCCCGACGCCCGCGACGGCCTCAAGCCCGTCCAGCGCCGCATCCTCTACGCGATGCTCCGCGAGGGCCTGGTCCACAACCGCGCCTTCGACAAGTGCGCCGGCGTCGTTGGCGAGGTGCTCAAGAACTACCACCCGCACGGCGACTCCTCGGTCTACGACACGCTCGTCCGCCTCGCCCAGAACTGGGTCATGCGCTACCAGCTCATCGATCCCCAGGGCAACTTCGGCTCCGTCGACGGCGACCCGCCCGCCGCCTACCGCTATACCGAGGCGCGCCTGAAGGATGTCGCCGAGGAACTCCTCAAGGACATCGAGGAAGACACCGTCGACTTCGTGCCCAACTACAAGGAGTCGACCACCGAGCCGACCGTCCTCCCCGCCGCGCTGCCGAACCTGCTGATGAACGGCTCGACCGGCATCGCCGTGGGCATGACGACGAACATCCCGCCGCACAATCTCTCCGAGATCATCGACGCCGCCTGCGCCATCATCGACCCCCCCGGCATCACCGTCGACGAGCTGGTCACCTTCATCCCCGGCCCCGACTTTCCGACCGGGGGCTACATCAACGGCCGCGCCGGCATCAAGTCCTACCTCACCACCGGCCGCGGCATCGTCCGCATGCGCGGCAAGGCCCACACCGAGGAGCTCAAGGGCGGCGGCGAGCAGATCGTCATCACCGAGATCCCCTACAACGTGAACCGCGCTACGCTCGTCCTGCGTATCGCCGAGCTCGTGCGCGAAAAGGAGATCGACGGCATCCGCGACCTCCGCGACGAGTCCGACGAGAACACGCGCATCGTCATCGAACTCAAGCGCGGCGAGCAGTCGCAGGTCGTCATCAACCAGCTTTACCAGAAGACCTCCCTCGAGTCCTCCTTCGGCGTCATCCTGCTGGCCCTCGACCAGAAGCGGCCGAAGCAGATGAACATCAAGGAACTCCTCGAGTGCTACATCGACCACCGCCGCGACGTGGTCACCCGCCGCACCCAGTTCCGTCTGAAACAGGCCGAGGCCCGCGCCCACATCCTCGAGGGCTACATCATCGCCCTCGATAACCTGGACGACTTCGTGAAGATCATCCGCGCCTCGTCCAACCGCGACGAGGCCAAGGTGCGCCTGATGGCGAAGTATCCGCTCTCCGAGATCCAGACCAACGCCATCCTCGAGCTCCGCCTCTACCAGCTGACCGGCCTCGAGCGCGGCAAGATCGAGGCGGAATACCTCGAGCTCATGAAACTCATCGACGAGCTCCAGGGCATCCTCAACTCCGAGGCCAAGCTCCTCGCGCTGATCAAGTCCGAGCTGCTCGTGCTGCGCGACAAATACGCCTCCCCGCGCCGCACCGAGATCATCGACGCCGAGGGCGACCTCCGCATGGAGGACGTCATCCCCAACGAGGGCTGCGTCATCACCGTCTCGCACCTCGGCTTTATCAAGCGCACCCCTGTCGCCGCCTACCGCGCCCAGAAACGCGGCGGCAAGGGCGTCATCGGCGCCGAGACCTACGAGGAGGATTTCGTGGAGAACCTCTTCACCGCCTCGACCCACGACTACGTGCTATATTTCACGAGCACGGGCCAGTGCCTCGCCAAGAAGATCTACGACATCCCCGAGGGCACCCGCACCGCAAAGGGCAAGTCCGTCTCCAGCTTTCTTCGGCTCAACGCCGGCGAGAAGATCGCCGCCATGGTCTGCGTGAAAGACTTCGCCGAGACCAACCACATTGTGATGGCCACCAAGAACGGCATCACCAAGAAGACCAATCTCGGGGACTACGCCAACGCCACGCGCGAGTCCGGCCTGCGCGGCATCAAGCTCGAGGAGGGCGACACCCTCATCGGCTGCGTCATGACCAACGGCGAGAACGAGGTCGTTCTCGTCTCCGCCAAGGGCCAGGCCGTCCGCTTTGTCGAGGCCGACCTC
>DATFUQ010000029.1:0-4103 GCA_035260745.1 Lacunisphaera sp.
CCGCGCTGGTTACCCGCCATGCGCTGGCCGGCGCCGGCGTGGCATTCTCGCCCGAACTGCTCGCCCGCATCTCGGAAACCCGGAATTACGCGCTGGCCGGGGTCTTCGCCGGTGATGCGGGCTACATCTTCATGTCGATCCTTTGGGCCGGGGCGGTCGTGGAAATGACCGAGCGGCGTTTCACCCGCGCGGCGTTGTGGCTGGTCGTGGCGGCGATTTTCTCCGCCCTCGGTTTCATGCACGCCACCACGGTGACGCCTTTCGACGTGATCGGAGCGGTGAAGCCGGCGTGGCCCTGGGTGGTCGGCTACCTGGCCATGGCAGGGGTGGTGGCCGCAATGCCCTTGATCGCCCGGCCCACCGACGACCCGATGCTGTGAGCCTCAACCGGCCACGGTTTTGGCGGGCCAGATGAACGTGAGCACCAAGGCCGTCAATCCACCCGCCGAAATGCCCGACTCCAGCAAGGCGTGCAGCCAACCGGGCAGGCTGGCCAGCAGCCCCGGCTGCGTCGGCAGACCAAGGCCCACGCCGAGCGACAGCGCCACAATCACTCCCTCGCGTTGACCGAGGCCGGCGGTGAGCAGCAACCGCACGCCCGCCACGGCCACGAGTCCGAACATCATCAGGGCCAGCCCGCCGAGCACCGGCGGCGGCAAAACAGTGACCCAACGCCCCACCGCGGGAAACAACCCCAACAGCGCCAGGATGACGGCCATCACATAACCGACGCGCCGGCTCGCGACGCCGGTGATCTGGATGACACCGTTGTTCTGCGCATAGGTGGCGCTCGGAAAACCGCCGAACAGCGCCGCCACCGTGCTGGTGATGCCGTCTGCGAGCACGCCGCCCGACAACCGCCGCCAGTGGGCCGTCCCTTCCGTCGGCAGGCCCGAGAGCTGCGACGTGGCGGTGATGTCGCCCATCGCTTCCAGCAGCGAGACCAGGTAGATGAACGCGAACGGCGGCACGAATTTCCAATCGAACGCAAACCCGTGCGGCAGCAGCTGCGGCCGGGTGAACCACGCGCCCGGGCCCGGCTCCGGAGCGTGCAGGCCGCCGAGCAAACCGCACACGATGCAGCCGGCAAGCACGCCCAACGCCGCGCCGGCGATCCGCGCCCATGCCCGGCCCGTGGCTTGGGCGCCGACGATCACCGCGATGACCACGCCGCCCACCACCAGGCCCAGCCACGGCGGCGCATCCGGCCGCAGCGGCGCGGCCAGGCCGTGGAAGGCCGTCGGGATCAGCGAGGTGCCGATAAGCAGCACGACCACCCCGGAGACGAGCGGCGTAAAGACCCTCCGCAGCCGGGAAATGAACGGAGCCAGCACGATCAGCAGCGGCGCCGTGACGCACGACAAGCCCAGCATGAGCGCGAGCCCGCCGGCCTGCCCGGCGAGGGTCAGCGGCTGGAGGAACGCGAAGCTCGTGCCCGTGACACTCAGCAGGCCGGAACCGACCGGGCCGCGCTGGCGGCATTGCAGCCAGGTGCCGAAGGCCGACGCCAGCAGCGCAATGCTGACCAGGTAGGCGGTGTCGGCTTGGGAAAGCTTGAGCACGCCGGCGAGGATGAGCGGCGGCGTGATGGTGCCCACGACCATGGCCGAGACGTGCTGCACGCCGACGAGCACGGCCGGGCCCGGCGGGATGCGATCCTCCAGGCCGTAAACGATGGCCGGTGACTTCTCGGGCGTGACCGGCGGGGGCAGGACTTCCATGGAAAGGTCTTCAGCAGGCGGCGGGCCAGCGCACCTAGGGCGCGCGCTCGACCCGGACGGTCCAGCCGCCACCCGAAGACAGCCCGTGTTTTTCCGAGAAACTGCCCATGTTGAGGGCGAAGGCGACGTTGAGCAGGCTGTTCAGGTAGAGCAGCGGCGCGCCCTCGGGCACGTCACCGAAGGTCCGCACATAGGGCATGACGCCGCGGTAGACCTCCTTGCCGTCGTGGAGTATCACGACGAGGTATTTTTCGCCGAAGGCGGGCTGCAACTCGTTGAAGAGCGAATCCGGAATGTTGGTCCAGACATTGCCGTAGTGGAAATCGATCAGCGGAATGGTGCCCTTCAACACGCCCTTCTCCACCGCGGCGTGCTCGTAAGGCAGGCTGACGACCTTGGGCTCGAGCAGCGGGCCGACCTGCTCGTAGGTAATCTTGCCCGACGCGAGCCGCGCGCCGGTGTAAGCGTAGATGTCGCGGCCATGGAAAGTGTAACTTTTCTCCGAGCCGGCACGCCGGTTGACCTTTTCGTCAATGCGCCGGACGGCCGCGATGCCGAGTTCTTCCGCCACGAGCGTCCAGGTGCCGTTGTCGGGGCCGACGAAGAAGTGGCCGCTCTTGGTCTGCAGTACGATGGACGCGCGTTCGGTGCCGACGCCGGGATCGACCACGGAGATGAACACCGTGCCGGCCGGCCAGAAGGCGGCGCTCTGCTTGAGCCGGTAGGCCGCCTCCCAGATGTCGTAGGGCGTGTTCTCCTGGCTGAGGTCGAAGATGGCCAGGTGCGGATCCACCCCGAAGGCCACGCCCTTCATCGCGGCGACGGCGCCGTCCTTCGTGCCGAAGTCGGTCTGGATGACGAGCGCGTGCTGGGCGCGGGCGGTCAAGGCGAGGCCGAGCAGCAGCGGCAGAAGAAAAAATCTCATGGCGCAGGATGTAAAGAAAGCCGCCGGGAGACAAGCTCCCGGCGGTCTGGTGCGCTGACGGTCATTGTCAGCCACGACACTCAGAAGTCATACTTGATGTTCAGCGAGAACGTGGTGCCGGCGAGAGCCAGGATGGAGCCGTTGCCATAAACGGCATTCGGCGGGGCCCAGTTCTTCTCGTTGGTCACGTTGCCGGCGCTGAGCCGGAATTCCCACTTTTTGGCGTATTTGTAGGAAACGCTGGCATCGAGTTCGTATTGCCACGGGATGATCAGCGTACCGGCGACGTTGTTGTTGATCGGGCTCGTGACGAGGGTGTTTGCGGAGAAGCCCCAGCCGTTGTCGAACGAATAGGAGACGAGACCGTTGAAACTGCTGCGCGGGACACCGCTGGTGCGTGTCTCGGGGGCAAAGGTAATCGCCTCACCCCCCGTCAGCTCGCTGGTGCCGCCGAACATGCCATATTGGAACTGGAAGCCGGCGGTCTTGGCGTCGATGTAGGAATAGGAGAACGTCGAATAGAAATGCTTGTTCGGCTGGTAGTTCAGTTCGAACTCAAAGCCCTTGTTCTTATGTTCGACAATGCTCGTGCTGCTGGTGGTCTTCTCGGTGCGCGTCTGCTGGAAGTAGGCGAGGTTCAGGAAGAGCTGGCCCTTCAGGAGGGCATACTTCGTGCCCGCCTCGAAGAGCTTGGCGGGCTGCTGGAAGTTTTCCTTGTCGAGGGCGAGGCCGGTGCCGTCCCAGCCGGTGATGCCGCCGCCGTTGCCCACCGCGCCCGAGATGTTTTTGCTGTCATTGTAAGTCACATAGATACTCGAGGTCGGCGACATCTTGTAGACGAGGCTGGCGTTGTAATTCGGATTGGTGACGCTGATGCTCGCCTGAGGATGGGTGGACTTCAGCGGCTCGCGCACATGCGCGCTGAAATGGTCGAAGCGCGCGCCGGTCACGAGGCTGAATTTCTCGGCCAGCTTCCAGGTCGCCTGGGCGAAGGGGCCGACGGTGGTGCCATGGCTGTCGTTGGTGTCGCCGTTGGCGGTGCCGGCGATGCCATACCGTCCGGGCCAGCCGGGGATCGGGATGTCGGCGCCGAAGTCGAAGAAGTTGGGTGCCGGGAAATTCACCGACTTGTAGACATCGATGAAGTTGTGGTCCTTCGTCAGATCCCACGCGTTGGCCGGCTCGAAGGAATAGTCGTCGTAGGCTTTCGTGCGCTGGTAGCGCAGGTCGAGGCCGGCGTTGAGCGACACATAAGGCTTGGTGAAGATGAACTCGGTGCGATTTTCCGCGAACCACGATGGGTCGATGATCTCGGAATAATAGTAGGTGCTCAGCGTGTTGCGCGCGGTGTAGCTGAAGAACGTGTTGTTCACGACCTTGAGATCCGGTCCCGCGAGGTAGGTCTGGATGGCCTGGGCGTTGAACTCGCGCCCGATGGAATGGTTGCCGGGTTTGAG
>DATFUQ010000030.1:0-2886 GCA_035260745.1 Lacunisphaera sp.
CTTATTATGAACTGCCCAAGTTTGCCACTCATTCGGAGCAGGTGGCCAACCAGACTCCCGTGGCGACCTTCGCGATGCCGGTCTCGGGCCTTCGCTTTGAACCGCGCGTGGATGTGCAGGCCCGCAACTTGGCGGAGGGCCAGGCGGATGTCGCCATTCGTGGCGGCATTTTTGAAAACACCGGGTTCAAGATTGGCGCGATCTCGCTTTATGATCCGCAAACCGGCCATTACCTTGCCGAGATTCCCATCGCCTCGGCGATGTTGCTGTCGCCCCAGGTGCTGACGGGAGCCGACAATGCCTTGGCGGGATTCAACGCCGGCGTCGGCACGGTGGCCTTCGGCTGGCGGCCCATCGAGCAGCGGGGCGAGGCGTCCGTGGCCGTGGGCGATTACGCCACGAACCGCCAGAGTCTGTATCAGGGGGTGGTGTTGCCGGCCGCCGGGGGCCTGACCATCGCGGCCGATGCTGACCTGTCCCGTTCCGAGTCGGATGGGTCGGTGCCCTTTGGTGATCACAATTTCCGGCGTGCGTCCGGGCGCCTCCAGTTGCGTGGCGCGCAGAGCCAGACGGATTTCTTCGCCGGTTATCAGGCGAAGTTCTTCGGCTGGCCGAACCTTTATACGCCGTTCAAGTCGGACGAGACGGAAAACCTCAAAACGCTTTTGGTGGCACTGAACCACCGCGCGGACTTCGGGGGCGGGGACTACCTGCAGGCTGGCGCCTACTACCGCCGCAACGTGGACGACTACCGGTTCAACCGTTTTGCCGCCGTCGGTCCCGTCCTGCCTTTCTTTCACACGACTTGGACACGCGGTGCCGCCCTGGACGGACACCAGACCTTGGGCGATTACGCCGTCGCCTTCAGCGTCCAAGCCATGCGCGACAGCCTCAAATCCACGTCGCTTACCTTCGGCCGGTTTCACACGCGGGATTATCTCAAGGTCGCGGTGGTGCCCGAGCATGAAATCGACACCACGGACGGCAAACTCAAGCTGCGCGCGGGCGCGACCTACGATGAAACCAACCACGACGGCTCGGCGTTCTCGCCCATTGTTGTCGCGGAACTGACCCGGCCCGGCGGCGGACGCCTTTATGCGCAATACACGGAAAGCACCCAGGTGCCGACTTACACCGCGTTGAATTCCAATGCCGCCGCCGGCCTCTTCCGCGGCAACCCCAACCTCGGCCGTGAAACCAGCCGGAATCTGGAAGCCGGCGCCGCATTCAAGAATGCCGGCTGGACGGTTGAGACGGCGCTGTTCTATCGCTGGGACAATAAACTGGCCGACTGGACATTCCGGCAGGGCGTCACGGCGCGCACGGCCAATGCCGTGGACATTGGCACGTTCGGCCTCGAGGTCGTCGCCAGCCACAAGTCACCCCGCTGCGACCTCGTGTTCGGCTACACTTTTCTGGACAAAAACGCCGACTACGGCGCGGCGGTAGTGGATGCCAGCTTCTACGCGTTGAACTTTGCGAAGCACCGTTTGACCGCCGCCGTCGTGCTGCGGCTCGGCGCCGGCTTTGAGGTCCGGCTGGACAATGAATTCCGCGTGCAGGAGAAGAATTTGCTGCGCGTCATCGGGGGCAACGACGCGGTGCTGTCGGCCGCGGGGCTGTATTATCTGCCGCCCCGGTTGCGCGGTCTCGAATTTTCCCTGCTGGTCGACAACCTGTGGGACAGTGACTTTCAGGATGTGCCGGCGGTGCCCGCCGCCCGCCGCCAATTTTCGGCTGGGGCGGCCTACCGCTGGTAAGGCCCGCCAATTAATTTGACAGCGCTCCGGTCTGCGCGGTCATTACGCGCCTGATGGACAATCCCTTTCTCGACCGGTCTTTTGGCATTCGCTGGTCGCAACTCACCGCGGACCAGGTCAGGCCGGCGATTGAAGCCGCGCTCACGGAGGCCGAGGCCGCCCTCGCCGGGATTGCCGGCCTGGATGCCGCCCGGGTGGATTTCTCCAGCACGTTTCTCGCGTTGGAAAATGCCACGGACCTGTTGAACGAAACCTGGGCCAAGGTCACCCACCTGACCACCGTGGCCGACTCGCCAGCCCTGCGCGAGGCGCACAATACCGTGCTGCCGAAAGTATCGGCCTTCTTCGCGCGGATTCCGCTCAACGCTGGTCTGTGGCTGCGCCTGAAGACCGCGGCGGCCCAGCCGTCGTCGACCGGGCTGCGAGGCGAGCAACGCCGCTACCTGGAGGAGACGATGGCGGAATTCCGCCAGCAGGGGGCCGATCTGCCCGCCGGCCCGAAGGCCCGGCTCGAGGCGCTGCAGAGCGAACTCGCGCAGCTGACGCAGAAATATTCCGAGAATGTCCTCGACGCGACCAACGTCTGGGAGCTTTTGATTAAGGAGGAAGTCAGGCTCGCAGGCCTGCCGGCCCACGCGAAGGAAGCCGCCCGCCAGAGCGCCCTCCAGAAAGGGCAGGGGACGGAGGCGAATCCGGTCTGGCGCTTCACCTTGCATGCGCCATCGCAGGAACCGGTCATGCTTTACGCCGGGGACGCGGAATTGCGCCGGCAGGTCTGGTCGGCCGCGGCGGCGGTTGGCGCACAGGCCCCGCGGGACAATCGTGAACTCATCAAGCGCATCCTCGCCTTGCGGCAGGAAAAGGCGGTGCTGCTGGGCAAGTCCCACTTTGCCGATCTGGTGCTCGAGCGCCGCATGGCGAAGGCCGGCGCTCAGGCGCTGGCGTTCATCGAGGATCTGCACCAACGCGTGCAGCCGGCCTTTGCCCGCGAGTGCCGGGAACTGGAGCAATTCAAGGCCGAGCAGACCAAATCCGGCGTCGCGCGACTCGCGCCGTGGGAGGTCGGCTTCTGGGCGGAAAAACTGCGGCGGGCCCGCTACGATTTTGATGAGGAGCAACTGCGCCC
>DATFUQ010000031.1:0-7773 GCA_035260745.1 Lacunisphaera sp.
AAGTCCACCAGGCTGTTGGCGTTGGGTGGCTCGCTGCGGGCGTGCGCCGACTTGTCCCCGTCCCAGACACCCCGGCCGGGACCGCCGTGGATCAACACCCGGCGCGCCAGATCGTAGATCACGCCGTAAACCGGCACGCCCCGCTCCAGCAGGGCCAGGGAAATGGCGCAGTAACTGATGCCGTTGGTGTAGTTGTTGGTACCGTCGATCGGGTCGAGCACCCAGCAGAAGCGCGACGTCACCGGCACCGGGGCGGCGGTGGGCGTCAGCTCCTCGCTGAAAAACTGGTCCGCCGGGAATGCCTGGGCAATGGCCGCCTGGATGTTCTGGGAGATGGCGATGTCCACCGCCGTCACGCGGGTGCCGTCGTGCTTGATCTCGCTCTTGGCCCGGCCGAACTCGCGGTGTAGCAGCGCCGTCTCGGCCAGCACGGCCTGCTTGGCCACTTCGATGCGCCGGTCGATGTCAGGCTGATTCATTGCACCACGAAGAACACGAAGCACACGAAGACCCAAGCTAAAGTTTCTCCCTTCGTGTTCTTCGTGAACTTCGTGGTTAATCCTGCTCTTGCGCCAACTGGTGCCCGTGGCGGACGACGCCCTTCTTGCCCTTGTCGTTGAGTTGATCCAGCACGGCCGCGAGCCGGCGTTTCTTGTCGTCGGTCTGCCCGAACATCTCCAACTGGCTCCCCTTCTCCTCCACGTTGGAGAACCGCACGCTGACCAGTCGCAGCGGACGCTTCAAAGTCCACGCGGCCTTGAGCAACGGCTCCACCAGCGGATAAAACGGCGCTTCGAGATCGGTGGCCTCAGCGAGGCTGCGGCCGGTCGAGCTGTCCTCCATGCCGGGATAGCGCACCTTGACGGTCATCGTCTTCACTCGTTTGCCGTCCTCGCGGATCTTGGGCATGAGTTCGTCAATCATCCGCTTCGCGATGCGCTCGATCTCGGCAAAGTCGCCGATGTCCTGCATGAATGTCTCCTGGGTCGAATAGGACTTGGCGTCCTCGTGCTCCGTGTGCACCGGCCGGTCGTCCTCGCCGCGCGCCATGGCCAGCACCTCCTCCCAGGAGCTGCCGAACAGGGCCTTCAGCTCCGGCCCAGTTCGCGCGAACAGGTCGCGCACCAGCCGAATGCCGGCCGTCTCCAGTCTGGCCTCACTCTTTTTCCCCACGCCGGGGAGCACGCTGATTTTCATCGGCGCGAGGAATTCCGCCTCGGTGCCGGGCGGGACGACCGTGAACCCTTTCGGCTTCCTCGCCTTGCTGGCGATGGCGGCGACCAGCTTGTTGGCCGCGATCCCGAATGAGGTCGGGATCTGCAGGTCCTCCCAGATCTGCTGCTGCAGCGCGCGGACCCGGCGCTCGATTTCCGCCGCCGTCTTGAAACCGCAGGGCGCGAGATCGAGATAGCCCTCGTCGACGGAATTGCGCTGCACGAGCGGCGTGATCGTCTCGCAAAGTTCGAACATCTCGCGTGATTTCTTGCTGTAGATGCCGCTGGTGTGCGGCAGCAGGATCAGGTCCGGGCAGATGCGCAGAGCCGCTTTGGTCGCCATCGGCGTATAGACTCCGCAGGCCCGGGCCTCGTAGCTGGCCGAGGAGATGATGCCGCGCTCGCGCCCGCCCACGGCGCACTTGGTGCCGCGCAGTTCCGGATGCACCGCCAGCTCGCACGAGACGAAAAACGCATCGGCGTCGAGATGGACGACAGTCGGCAAAGCCGGTGTCGTGACGATGGTGGGCAGGGCTGGAGCCATGGCCCCCACGCATGGCACGGAAGGCCGCGGATGGCAACCGCCCGCCCTGCTTTGAAATCAAAGCTTGAACTTCGCGAAGTGCAGATGGCCCTTCCCGTCGTGGTCGATGTGCTGCTTGACCAGCTCCGCCAGCATCGCGGCATCGACGCTGGTCGAGACGACCACGAGTTCCCTGCCATTGACCACGGCCAGGCACATCTCGACGGGCCCGTCCGTGTCCATATCCTGCGGCACATAGATCAGGACGGTGTCCTTGTTGTCTGCGACGCCCACGAGCCGCGTCCAGCCGCGCCGTCCCATGGCTTGGTCCGTGTCGGCGAAAAGCTGCGGGCGCGACCAGTCGGCGGGGCCTGAGGTGCGCTCGTAGACGCCGACACTGGCGTGCCGGACGGCCCCGAGCGCCAGGCGCGCTTCCTCGATATCCCTGGCGTGGACGAAATGCAGCCCCTGCCGCAAGACGCCGAGCGTAATGCCGCCGACGCTCAGCTGGACCCGGGTGTGCCAGTCGGCATCGGCCGCCGCCATGACCTGCTTGCGCAGCACCGCGGCGTCACTGTTCAGGGTCAGGAAACTGATGGCGGCGATCGCGAGGAGCACAAAGGGCGTCAAACAGATGCCGGCACCGAGCAGCACCCACCGCCAGACACGGCGGCGGGGTGCGAGCGGTTGAGGAACGGGGTTCATGGGAGAGTCTCCGGGCCAAGGCTGGCGAGCAGCGGGGCTCAGACTTCCTTGGCCTTCTTCTTCTCGTCGAGCTTCAGGTGAAGCTTGCGCAGCGGCTCGATGTCGAACTTGTCGGCGATCTTGGCCAGCTGGTCGGCGTTGATGTTGCCCACGATGTTCACGAACACGGCCTCGCCCTTCCGATCGATGACAGTGACGACCAGACCGTCGATGGCCTCATCGCCGCGCTGCTTGATGTGGATGTCGACATTGTCGCCGTGGTCCTGCTCGCGGACCGTGACCATCTTGGTCCAGCCCTGCGTCTCGAGCTTGCGGCGGACAGACTCGATTTGCTCGACGGTGCCGGCGCGATTGGTGTCATCGAGGCCGACGACGTTGACGCGGATGCTCTTCAGGCCGCGGATAAGCTCGGCGGTTTCGGGCTCCTCCCGGGCGACGAGGCGGGCAGCGAACTTCAGCATGGTGGTGGAAAGATTCACTTCGACGAACTTGCACTTCGCGGAGGGCATGAGCTGGCCGATGTCGATGTAACCGGACTCGGTCTCGGCGGCGAAACCGACGGTGGAAAGCGCCAGCGACAAGCCGGCGGCGATGAGGTGGGAACGGGTGGATTTCATGGCGAGGAGTGGACGGATTGAGGTTGGGGCCCTGCGGCCGGTTTCCCTAATCACACCGCTGCCCGCCCCAAAGTTGCAAATTCCCGCCCCGGCTACCCCTTCAGCGCCCGCCCTGTTAGGGAACGGAGCTGAGCTGCCAAGCCGGCCACCGGCCCGGCATACACTATCTCCCTGCCGTCCGGGCCCCCGCCCGGCCCGAGGTCGATGACCCAGTCCGCCAGACGGATGACGTCCAGGTTGTGCTCGATGACCACGAGGGTGTTGCCGGCGTCGCGCAGCTTGAACAGCAGATCCATCAGTCGCTGGATGTCGGTCCACTGCAGGCCGGTGGTCGGCTCGTCCAGAATGTAAAGCGTGGTGCCCTGCTCGCGCTTGCTGAGTTCGAGCGAGAGCTTGATACGCTGCGCCTCGCCGCCCGAGAGCGTCGTGGCCGACTGGCCTAGCTGCAGGTAACCGAGGCCGACGGCATCGAGCGTCGCAAGCTTCTCCATGATGCGCGGGACGGCGCGGAACAGCTCCATCGCCTCCCGCACCGTCAGCGCGAGCACGTCGGCGATGCTTTTGCCGTGGAAACGCACTTCGAGCGTCTCGCGGTTGAAGCGCCGCCCGTCGCAGCTCGGGCACGGCGCGTAGGCGTCGGCCATGAACTGCATGTCGAGTCTGATCTGCCCGTCGCCCTGGCAGCGTTCGCACCGGCCGCCACGAACATTGAAACTGAAACGACTCGCCTTGTAGCCGCGCACCTTGGCCAGCGGGAGCTTGGCGAACAACTCGCGCAGCAGGTCGAGCAACCCGACATAACTGGCGGGGTTGGAACGTGGGCTGCGACCGATGGGCTCCTGGTCCACCAGCACGGCCTTTTCAAAATGCTCCAGACCGGTCAGTCCGCGATGCCGGCCGGGCAGCGTCTTGGCGCCGTTGAGCTTTCGCGCCGCCGTCGTGGCGAGAATGTCGTTCACCAAGGAGCTCTTGCCCGAGCCCGACACCCCGGTGACACAGGTCAGCAACCCGACGGGGAAACGGGCTTCGATGTCCTTGAGATTGTGCTCGGTCGCGCCCTTCACCGTGAGCCAGCGGCCGTCGGGCTCTTTGTTCCTGGCGTCCTTCACCACGCCCATCGTCCCGGCCAGATAGGGCCCGGTGCGCGAAGCCGACGCCGGCAGCTTGGCGCAGTCGGCGGGCGAGCCTTGAAACAAAATCTGACCGCCCTCCGTGCCCGCGCCGGGCCCGAGTTCGATCAACTCGTCGGCGATGCGCATGGTGTCAGCATCGTGTTCGACCACGAGCACCGTGTTGCCGCGGTCGCGCAGCTCGCGCAGCGTGGCCAGCAGGCGCTGGTTGTCGTGCGGATGCAGGCCGATGCTCGGCTCATCCAGCACGTAGATGACGCCCACCAGCCCCATGCCCAGTTGTGTCGCCAGCCGCACGCGCTGGGCCTCGCCGCCGGAGAGAGAGGTGTATTCGCGATCGAGCGTCAGATAGCCCAGTCCGGTCTCGCTAAGGAAGTGCAGGCGTTGAGTCACGCCGGCCAGAACTTCGCGCACGGCCTCGGTCGCCGGCAGGACTGCCGAGAGCCCCTGCATGAATTCGAGCGCGCGTCGGATGTCGGTGGCGGTGAACGCAGCGAAGCTTTTTCCGCCGAGCAACACCGCGGCGCTGCGGGCGTTCAGCCGCAAGCCGTGGCAGGACGGGCAGTCGCCACTGGACATGAACGTGGCGAGCCGGGCGCGAAATCCATCGCTGCTTGTCTCGCGGCGACTGGTGTCGAGCAGGGCGATCACGCCGGGAAACGGCTTGAGCTCGGCCTTTTGGGTCCGCCGCAGCCGGAAGCTGAACAGCCGCTCTCCGGCCCCGTGCATGAGCAGCCGCCGCGTTTCCTCCGGAAGGTCCTGCCAGGGCACCTCGGCGTCAAAGGGCAGTTGCTCGGCGAGCTGCTTGAGGATGGAGTTGTGGCGGATGATGAGGTTCCGGCCGCCGATGCGCCACGGCTTGATGGCGCCCTCGCGCAGGGATTTCTCCGGCTTCGGCACGATCAGCTCCTCGCTGAACGCCAGCTTGCGGCCCAGTCCGCCGCACCCGGCGCAGGCGCCCTCGCTGTGGTTGAAGGAGAAATGCCGCGGCGTGAGCGGTTCAAACACGTCGCCGCAAATGATGCAGCTCAGGCTCTGGCTGAGATTGATTTCGCGCCACGGGGCGTCCGGGCCCTTTTGCACCAGCACCAGCGCGCGGTTCTGACCCTCGCGAAACGCCAGCTCGAGCGAGTCGGCGAGACGGCTGCGCTGGTCGGCGTTGATGACGACCCGGTCCACCACCAGCTCGACCGCCAGTTCGGCGGAGCCATTGGGCACGAGGCGCGGCTCGTCGAGCGAGCGAACCTCTCCCGCAATCCGCACCCGTTGAAAACCCCGCTGGCGCAACGCCGGCAGTTCATCGCGGAGCACCGCCGGCTTGGCGGTCAGCCATGGCGCGAGGATGATGGCGCGTTCGCCCGGCGCGTCGCGGAACAACTGGCCGAGGCAATCGTCGAGCGAACGTTTCTCGACCCGGCCGCCATCCTTCGGGCAGCGTTGCCCGCCGCAGAGCGCCCAGAGCAGCCGCGCATAGTCGGCCACCTCGGTGACCGTGGCCACGGTGCTGCGGGGTGAGCCGCCGCCGGTGCGCTGCTCGATGGCCAGCACGGGCGACAAGCCGTGGATGAAATCCACATCGGGCCGCTTCAACTGTTCGAGCACCTGGCGCGCCTGCGCCGAGAGGCTCTCCATGTATTTGCGGTAGCCCTCGGCATAGATGGTGTCGAACGCCAGCGATGACTTGCCGGAACCGCTGGGCCCGGTGAGCACGATGAGCCGTCCGCGCGGAATGCGCAGTTCCAGGTCGCGAAGATTGTGCTCCCGCGCTCCCTTGATGTGGATGTGCGACGCCGCGTCCATGGGCCCAAGGTTGCCGTTTTGCGGCGGGCGTCAAAACGCTAATGCCAAAAAGAAACTTCCTGCCAGAGCGTGGTTTAGCACTTGAAGTCTCCGGCGAAAATTCGCTTTATGACTCCATTCAACGACAGGCCCCGGGCTTGTTTCTACCCCCACCCCCGCCTCAGCAGAGGCTGCGTTTGTGTTACCCATTATGAACCTCAGCAAAGCTATCACTCACTGTCTGCGTTGGCCGGCGCTCACCGGCCTCGCCTTCGCGCTTGGACTGGCCCCCGCGGCCCGGGCGTTCCTGTTCGAGCTCGGCCAGGCCAAGGGCAGCTTCGACACCACCATCTCCATCGGCGGCCTCTACCGCCTCAACGCTCCGGACCCGGCCCTTTACGGCCGGGCTGCCGGCGGACAACAGCGCTCGGTCAACGCCGACGACGGCAACCTGAACTACCGCCAGGGTATTTCCTCGCTGTTGGTCAAGGCCAGCCACGACCTGCTGCTTCAATCTGACAACGCCGGCCTGTTCGTGCGCGGCTTTTACTTCAACGACTTCGTGAACTCCAACGGCACCCGCGCCCGCACCGCGCTCAGCGACGAGGCCAACAAGGTCGTGTCCGAGGGCGCCGAACTGCTCGATGCCTACGTGTTTTTCAAGACGGGTGGCAGCATGCCGGCCAGTCTGCGGTTTGGCCGCCAGGTGCTCAGCTGGGGTGAAAGCACCTTCATTCCGAACGGCATCAACTCGGTGAACCCGATCGACGTCGCCAAGCTTCGCACGCCCGGCTCCGAGCTCAAGGAGGCCCTGCGCCCCCTCACCATGGCGTCCGGCTCGATCAACCTGACGGAGAATCTCACCCTCGAGGCCTTTTATCTCTTCGGCTGGGATCGCACCCGCATCGACCCGCCCGGCACCTATTTCAGCACGAATGACTTTGTGGCCAAGGGCGGCACGAAGGTTTATCTCGGCTTTGGCGCCATCGCCGATTTCTCCTCCCTCGGCGCCATCCCCCGCGGCACCGACCGCGAGCCAGGCAACTCCGGCCAGTTCGGCGTCAACCTCAAGTGGCTGGCGCACGGACTCAACGACACGGAGTTCGGCCTCTACTACATGAATTACCACAGCCGGCTGCCGGTGATCTCGGCCACCACGCCGACCGTGCCGGTCAACGGCGCCCTCGCGGCGTCCGATTCCGGTGCGATCCTGGGCCCTCTCCTCGGTGCCAGTATTGGTGCCGCCCTCGGCACCGCCGACCCCGTTGTCATCGGTGGCGCGCTGACCACCTTGATCGGCGCCACACTGACCGGCGTGCCCGCCGGTGCCCTGCCGGCCGCCTTGCAGCCGTTCTACGCCACGGTGGCGGGCGTCACCAGCCAGCTCGCGCAGCGCGAACTGCTCAAGGCCGCCGCGACCGGTCGCTATATCATCGAGTTCCCGAAGGACGTGCATCTCTGGGGTGCCAGCTTCAACACCAGCCTCAAGGGCATCGCCATCCAGGGCGAGTTGAGTTACCGCAACAATCAGCCCCTGCAGGTCGATGACGTGGAACTGCTGTTCGCCGCGCTCTCGCCGCTCAGCGCGAGGTTCAGCGCCAACAACCAGCTCGGCGCCTTCGCCCTCAACACCTACATCCCCGGCTTCCGCCGCCACAAGGTCTGGACCGGCCAGATGACGGCCACCAAGGTCACCCGCGGCTTCCTCGGCGCCGACCAGACCACGCTCCTCGGGGAGATTGGCTTCGTTCACGCCGATCTGCCGAGCAAGGGCACCCTGCGCTACGACGAACCCGGCACCTTCG
>DATFUQ010000032.1:0-10723 GCA_035260745.1 Lacunisphaera sp.
TCGCGGCCCAGTCGAATTCATAACGGCCGTCGGCGCGGGGCACGAGCGGCACCTTGCTCGTCTCGCGGCCCATGTTTTTCGGCGCGCTCATGAACGGCGGATAGACGGGCGTGCAGGTGAGGATGGCGTCACCTTTTTCCCCAAAGGCCCCGGCCGCAACATTGAGACCTGTGACCAGTCCCGGCAGCCACACGAGCCAGGCCGGTTCGATTTTCCAATGATAGCGGGTCGCGCAGTATTGCACGACGGCCTCGATCAGCGTGGGCCGCGGCTGGCCGTAGCCGAAGACCCGATGGTCCACCCGGCGGTGCAGCGCCTCCAGGATGGCTGGCGACGCGGCAAAATCCATGTCGGCGATCCAGAGCGGCAGGATATCGCGGCTGGCGTAGCGGCGCCATTTGCGGCTGTCGCTGCTCGTGCGGTCGATGACGGTGTCGAAGTCGAAGGTCATTGGGCAGGGCGCAGTTGAAACCACGGAGCACGCTGAAGCCATGGAAAAAGACCGGCGTGACGGAGTTTCCCGTATGAGCCGTCACACTGCGGAACATTATAGCGCAGCGGCTGTGCCGGGCGGCGAACCAAGTGGCGGCTTTGGCGCGACTTGTGGCGACGGCGTCCCGGGCACGCCCGGTGCATGGGGCTGGCACACAGTTTAGCCAAACAACCAAACAGGAGAAACCAACCATGTATCGCCTCATTCGTTATGCCCAGCCACTCGCCACCAGTGCCCATCGTTCGCCCTGGACCGGCCTTGATCAGGAAATCAACTCACTCTTCACCTCCGCCCTCGCCGACTTCGTGCCGGGTGCGACCCGCTCCATCCCGGTGAGCCTGCACGAGGACAAGGATAACCTCCAGGTCATCGCCGAGCTGCCCGGCGTCGCCCGTGACGACGTCAACGTCGAACTCACCGACGACGTGCTGAGCCTCAGCGCCACGCGAAAGCAAGGCGAGCAGACCTTCACCTTCGAACACAGCTTCACGCTGCCCTACGCGGTGCAGGCCGAAAAGATTGCCGCCGAGCTGAAGGATGGCGTGCTGCGGCTGACCCTGCCGAAGGCCGAGGCCGTCAAGCCCCGCAAGATCACGATCAGCTGAAGTTTTCAGGAACGGGTGGGCAACGCCGCCGGGTGCCTCGGGCCCCGGCGGCGTTCTTTCGATGCGTAACCTTGGCTGGCACGGAACAAGCTTAATCAGGGATGCTGCCGGTGGCTTAGGGGTAGGTTGCCGGTGGCATGTTCGCCTCGTGCGGACCAAATCGCCGGGAGCCGCTTAGCGGCCCCGGCGATTTTATTTTCCCGACCGGGGCGCAACCGGCCCGGCCAGTTGCCATTGACCCGGCCCGGCTGGCGCGGAGACTGGGCGCCTGGACATGACCCCCTTTTTCGCCGCCACCGCCCTGCCGACCCTGGAAACGCCCTGGGACTGGTTTTTCGCCATCGTGCAAATCGTCGCCATCGACATCGTGCTGGCGGGCGACAACGCGGTGGTCATCGCCCTCGCGGTGCGGCGGCTGGAAAAAAAGGAGCGGCTGTGGGGCATCATCATCGGTTCGGGCATGGCCGTGATCCTGCGCGTGGGGTTGACTTTCGTGGCTTCGCAACTCCTCGCGCTCAACTACGTCAAGCTCATTGGCGGGCTGCTCATCCTGTGGATTGCCGTCAAGCTGCTGCGGGAAAACACGGGCGGGGCGGAGGGCAAGGCCGAGGCCCGCAACCTCTGGCACGCGGTCTGGCTCATCACCCTGGCCGATATCACGATGTCGCTCGACAACGTCCTGGCCGTGGCCGGCGCCTCCAAGGGCAGCTTCGGCCTGCTGCTGTTCGGGCTCGGGTTGAGCATTCCACTCGTGGTTTTCACCAGCAACTTGCTGGCAAAGCTGATGGATCGATACCCAGTCATCATCTACGTGGGCTCGGCCATTCTCGGCAAGGTGGGCGGCGACATGATCATGACCGACCGGCTGATTGTGGCGACTTTCAACCCGGGGCCGTGGCTGGTGCATACGGTCGAAGGCTTGCTGGTCGTGGGCGTGATTCTCGCGGCGCTGGCGTGGCGGCGCGTCAAACGCCCGGCAAACCGTTGACAAGCGCTTCGGGAAGCCTTTCCAAGGGCCGCTTTCCACCATGCATTTTCGCGTCTTGATCCAATCACTGCTGTTTCTTGCGCTGGCCCTGGGCGGGCGCGCCGAGGAGCAGACGGCCGAGGCCGCCCAGCACGCCAACAGCACCGCCGCTGCCGCCGCGGTGAACACCGGCCAGGTGCCGCGCAGCCCGGATTTTCTGGAGCACCTCGTGGATGGCGTGCTCGCGCGCTTCGACGTCCGGAGCAGTGAAAACACGCTGGCACACTATGTCGTCGCCATGCTTTTCCTGGTGGCGGCCCTGCTGCTGCGCCGCGTGGTCACCGGCGTCATCTTCAACCAGCTCAAAAAACTCGCGGCCCGGACCACGACCACGCTGGACGACGAGCTGCTGCCCGTGCTCGAGGCGCCGGTGGCGGCCTTCATCATGCTGGCGGGCATTTTCAGCGCGCTGAAGGTGCTCAAGCTGCCGGAGGACACGGACCGCTACATCGGCAACGGCTCGACGGTGGCGTTCTCGCTGGTGATTTTCTGGGGGTTGCTGCGGGGCATCGACGCGCTGCTCGACCACGCGCACCAGGTGGCGCTGGAAAAACAGCTGGGCGTGGCGGCGTTCATGCCGTGGATCAAGAAGACCCTCGTCACGCTGTTCGTCGTGGTCGGCGGGCTCATGGTCGTGCAAAGCCTCGGCTACGACGTGAAGGCGCTCCTCGCCGGCCTCGGCCTCGGCGGTCTGGCCTTCGCCCTCGCCGCGCAGGACACGCTCGCGAACCTCTTCGGCTCGATCGTCGTCGCCATCGACCAGCCGTTCAAGCTGGGCGAGACCGTGAAGATCGGCACCAGCATCGGCGTGGTGGAGGACATCGGCCTGCGTTCGACCAAGATCCGCCTGACCGACCGGTCGCTCGTCATCATCCCGAACAAGACGGTGTCGTCCGAGGCGATCGTGAACCTGTCGCGTTTCACCTCGCGCCGGGTGGAGCAGGTGATCTCGCTGACCTACGACACCCCGCCGGAAAAGATGGAGGGGATCGTGCAGGAGATCCGGCGGCTGATCGAGCAGGAGCCCGGGGTGGAGGTCACCGCCGTGCATGTATATTTCCGTGACTTCGGCGCGTCGTCGCTGGACCTCTGGCTGGCCTACGGGATCAAGGACCCCGACTTCGCGAAGCACCTGGCGCTGCGGCAGCGGCTCAATCTCGCCATCATGCGCGCGGTCGCGGCCCACGGGTTGGAATTCGCATTTCCCACCTCGGTGATGCACCTTGACGGCCCCATCGCGAAGCAGCTCGCCGGGCGGAAAGACTGATCCTCAATCCAGCGTCTGCCGGTAGCGTTTCACGCCGACGGACATTGCGACGATGAGAAACAGGAGCAGCGGCCACAATTCGGGCACGATCTCGGCGGCGCCGTTGCCCTTCAGCAGGATCCCGCGGACAATGCGGAGGAAGTGCGTGTTCGGCAGGCAGGTGCCGATCCATTGCGCCCACTCCGGCATCCCGCGGAAGGGAAACATGAAACCCGAGAGCAGGATCGACGGCAGAAAAAAGAAGAACGCCATCTGCACGGCCTGGAGCTGGTTTTGGGCCAGCGAGGAGAAGGTGATGCCCATGGCGAGGTTCGCCGCGATGAAGACCAGGGCCACGGCGTAGACGAGCGGGAGGCTGCCGACCATGGGCACGCCGAACAAAAACCGCGCGGCGAGCAGGATGAGCGTGACCTGGATGTATCCAACCGCGATGTAGGGCAGGATTTTCCCGACCATCACCTCGAACGGCCGCACCGGCGTGGCGAGGAGGTTTTCCATCGTGCCCCGCTCACGCTCGCGCGTGATGGCGAGCGAGGTGATGACGACCATCGTCATCGTGAGCACCACGCCCATGAGGCCGGGCACGACGTTGTATTGGGTGATGTTCTCCGGGTTGTAATGCGCGTGGATCTGGTAATCCACCGGGCCGTCCTTCCCGCGCAGGCGGGCGAGCGGGCCGGTGAGGTCGCGGTCGAGCACGGTCGTGCCGATGACGCGCACGGCCGAGAGGGCGGGGCCGGTGGCGGCGGGGTCGGTGGCGTCGGCCTCGACGAGCACGGTCGGCCGCTCGCCGCGGAGGAGCCGGCGGGAAAAATCCTCGGGGATGTTGATGACAAACTGCACCTCGCCGAGCTGGAGCAGTTCGCGGGCCTCGGCCTCGGTCGCGACCTCGCGCACCAGCGTGAAGTAGCCGCTGTTCCGCAGCGCCGCGACGAGCGTGCGGGCAAAAGGGCCTTGGTCGGCGGCACGAATCGCGGTCGGCAGGTGCTTCGGGTCGGAGTTAATGGCGTAGCCGAAGAGCGTCAGCTGCATCAGCGGGATGCCGACCATCATCGCGAAGGTCACGCGGTCGCGCTTCATCTGGATGAACTCCTTCAGCACGATGGCCCAGAGGCGATGAAAGGTGAAGCGGGGCATCGGGCGTCAGGAGAAATTGTCCTTGGCCGTGTCCATCAGGCTGATGAACACGTCCTCGAGCCCGGCGCGGATTTTCTTCCACTCGTGGCGCGGGTCGCGGCCGGCCGCAATGGCCGCCTCGAGCCGGACCGCATCGCGGCCGCTCACGTGCAGGGTGGTGCCGAAGGCGACGACTTGCTCGACCCCCTCGCGTCCGCGCAGCGTGTCAGCGAGGGCGCGCAGGTCCGGGCCGGTGACCGTCCAGGTGGTGAGCCGTGCGGTGGTAAGGACCTCGGCGAGGGTGCCGCGCGTGAGCAGGTTGCCGTAGGCGAGGTAGGCGAGGCGGTGGCAGCGCTCGGCCTCGTCCATGTAGTGCGTCGTGATAAGCACGGTGAGCCCGTCGGCCGCGAGCTGGTGGATCTCGTCCCAGAATTCACGGCGGGCCTTCGGGTCCACGCCCGCGGTGGGCTCGTCGAGCAGCAGCAGTTGCGGCGAATGGATCAGGCAGGCCGCCAGCGCGAGCCGCTGCTTCCAGCCGCCGGAGAGCTGGCCGGCCAGCTGGTGGCTGCGATTGCCCAGGCCGAGTCGCTCGAGGCTGCGCTCCACGGCGGCGGCGCGGTCCGGCACGTCGTAGATGCGCGCGATGAAGTCGAGGTTCTCGCGGATGCTGAGGTCCTCGTAGTAACTGAACCGCTGCGTCATGTAGCCGACGTGGCGCTTGATGTCGGCTTGCTGCGCGCGCAGATCGTAGCCGAGGCAGGTGCCGCGGCCCGCGTCGGGCGTGAGCAGGCCGCAGAGCATCCGGATGAACGTGGTCTTGCCCGAGCCGTTGGGGCCGAGGAAGCCGTAGATCTCGCCGCGCCGCACCTGAAGGTCGATGGCGTTGACGACGATCTTGTTGTCAAAGCGCTTGGTGACGCCGGCGACGTCGATGGCGAAGTCCGTCGCGGTCATGCAGTTTTATTTTCCGACGGTCACATCCACCGGCTGTCCGGGATGCAGGTCGCGCGCGGCGGCAGGATCGAGGACCGCCTCGACCATGAACACCAGCTTGGCGCGGTTCTCGCGGTTGTAGAGGACGGGCGGGGTGTATTCGGGTTTCGGCGAGAGGTAGCTGATGCGGGCCTCGAGCGGAGTGGCGCGACCGGTGAGCGTCACCTTCACGGGGTCACCGGCCTTGAGCGCGCCAAACCCGGACTCGGGCACGAAGAAGCGCACCTTGATATTTTCGGGCGGGAGCAACGCCACCACCGGAGTGGCGGCGGGCACAAACTCGCCTTCGCGGAAGAGAGTATCGTAAACGAGCGCGGCCCGCGGAGCCGACTGGCTTTTCTGCGCCACGCTCCAGCCGGCGCGGTCCAGCGCCGCCTGGGCGGCGGCCGCATCGGCCTCGGCGGCGGCGACCGCGTCGGGTCGGCCGCCGAGCTGGGCGGTGGCGAGCTGCGCCGCGGTCTCGGCCACGAGCCTCGTGTTGGCCTCATGGTTGAGGCGGGCGCGATCATAGTCGTCGTCGGAGAGCACCGTGGTCGCATGGAGCTTGGTGGCCCGCTCCAGCTCGCGGGCCGAAAGCTCGGCGGCCGTGCGGGCCTGCGCGAGCCGGGCCTCGAGCGCGGCCAGCTCGGAGGGACGCTGGCCCTTTTGGAGATCCGCCAGCCGGGCCTGCGACTGGCGCAGCCGCCCGGTGGCTTCGCGCAAGGCGGACAGTTCCGCGCTTTGCTCCAGGGTGAAAAGCGGCGCCCCGGCCTCGACGCGCGCGCCTTTCTGCACGGCGAGCCGGGCCAGCTGCCCGCCCAACGGTGCGGCAACATAAACAAATTCGCCCTCGAGATAACCCTGGTAGCCGGCGGAGTCATGCCGGGCGCAACCAAGGGCGAGCAAAATTCCCGTGACGAGCAGGGCGGCGGCGCTTTTGCGCCAGGAACTGGCATCCATCTGCGCAGCGTGGCAGGCCGGCAGGTTGCGTCCAAGCGCAAAGGCGCTTCGGCGATTGCCAGAAGAAGGGCGTTAATTACGTTGGCGCCATGCCCGCCCTGGCCAGCAACTTCAAGAACGAGGTCTCCACGCTGATCGCGAACAAGGACTTCGCGACCCTGAAGGCCAGGCTGGCGTCGTGGCTGCCGTCCGATGTCGCGCCGATCCTGGCCGAGCTGCCCATCGAGCAGCTGGCCGCGCTGTTCCGCAGCTGCTCGAAGGAACTCTCCGCGGCGGTGTTTTCCTACCTGGAGCACAACGCCAAACACAAGCTGCTGAAGACGCTCACGCAGCCGCAGGCGGCGGCGCTGCTGAACGAACTGCCGGCGGACGACCGCACGACCTTCCTCAACGAACTGCCGCTGGACCTCGCGATGCAGCTGATCTGCCTGCTCACGCCGGAGGAGCGGAAGATCACGCAGGATCTGCTGGCCTATCCCGAGCACAGCGTGGGCCGGATGATGACACTCGACTACGTGGCGGTGCACGCCGACTGGACCGTGCGCGAGGCGCTCGACTACATCCGCGAGCACGGCTACGACCGCGAGACGCTCAGCATGATCTATGTGACCGACGAGGCGGGCCATCTGCTCGACGACATCCGCGTGCGGCGCTTCCTGCTCTCGGCCCCGGAGACGAAGGTCAGCGCCCTGATGGACGGCAACTTTGCCACGCTCGCCCCGAATGACGACCGGGAGAAGGCCCTGCAGATTTTCCGCAAATACGACCGGATCGCCCTGCCGGTGACCAGCCACGACAACAAGCTCATCGGCATCGTGACGGCCGACGACATGCTCGACGTGGCCTCCGAGGAGGCGACGGAGGACATCCAGAAGCTCGGCGGCAGCGAGGCGCTCGACGAGCCCTACACCACCATCGCGCTGCACAAGATGGTGAAAAAACGCGCGAGCTGGCTGGTGGTGCTGTTCCTCGGCGAAATGCTGACGGCGACAGCCATGAGTTATTTTGAGGACGAACTCGCCAAGGCCATCGTGCTCTCGCTCTTCATTCCGCTGGTCATCAGCTCCGGCGGCAACGCCGGCTCGCAGGCGGCGACGCTCGTCATCCGCGCCCTGGCCCTCGGGGAGTTCCGGCTGCGGGATTGGTGGAAAATCATGCGCCGCGAGCTGGCGGCGGGTTTCATGCTCGGCCTGATCCTCGGCGTCATCGGGTTTCTCCGCATCGTGATCTGGTCGCGGTTCTCCCACATCTACGACCCGAGCCCGCTGCTGGTGGCCACGACGGTCGGCGCCGCGCTGGTCGGCATCGTGCTCTGGGGCTCGCTGATGGGCTCGATGCTGCCGTTGATCCTGAAGAAACTTGGGTTCGACCCGGCGACTTCCAGCGCGCCGTTCGTGGCGACGCTGGTGGATGTGACCGGCCTCATCATCTACTTCAGCGTCGCTCTCTTCATCATGCTTTAGACGGGGAGCCCATGCGCCAACCAGTTTTGCTTTACGACGGCGGATGCGGCCTGTGCAACCGGCTCGTGCGCGCATTGCTGCGGGCGGACCGGGCGGGGCGCCTGCACTACGCCCCGTTGCAAAGCGAGCCGGCCCAGGCCTACCTGCGCGGGCAGGGCCTGCCGGTGAAGGATTTCGGCAGCCTGGTTTTTGTGCCGGATTGGAACCACCCGGCGACCGGCGCGCCTCTGCTGCGCACCAGCGGTGCGTTGGCCGCATGTGCCGAGGTCGGCGGTGTCTGGCGGGCGGTGGCATGGCTGCGCGTGCTGCCGGCGTGGTTGCGCGATCCGTTCTATGAACTCGTGGCCCGTTCACGCTATGCGCTGTTCGGCACCTACCGGCCATCGCCGTTGCCCGAGCCGGAATGGGGAAAGCGCTTTTTGGCCCGCTGACCGGCCGGCCAAAGAAAAAAGGCCGGGGCGATCCGGCCTTTGGGATTGGACTGTGGGGATGCGATTACTCGCGGCCGTAGCCGCCACCGCCACCACCCCGGTCGCCGCGATCGCCGCCGCCCCGGTAGCCACCCCCGCCGCCGCCGCGACCGCCCCGGTAGCCGCCCCGGCCACCACCACCACCGCCGCGATAGCCACCACCACCTCCGCCACCGCCACCACCCCCGAAAGAACGGGGTGGGCGCTCTTCGCGCGGCCGGGCAATATTGACCGCCAAGGCGCGGCCTTCCATCTCATGACCGTGGAACTTCTCCACGGCCTTCTGGGCCTCGTCGCCGCTCGCCATCGTGACGAAGGCGAAACCCCGGGAACGCCCGGTGAACTTGTCGAAGATGATCTCAACGACGCTGACGGTGCCGACTTGGCCAAACAGGGCCTCGAGGTCCTGGGCAGTGCTAGCGAAGGGCAGGTTCCCCACGTAGAGCTTGCTGTTTTCCATGTGATGATGAGAGCTGATGCTGTCGCCTTACCGCCCGTCTCCGAACCTCGGATTTCAAATCATCACTGAACACTGCGCTCACCTGACAATTCTCCGTAGCGATAGAATCTAACAAACAACCAACCCAACGACAGGCAGGCTGGCGCGGACGGCATTTTAGGCAAGGCCAAATCAGCGCAAGTAATTGCCCCGCAAGTGCGGCGCGGTGGGTTCCCCGGCCTTTCCGAAGGCTATTCCCCGCCGGGCCCGGAGCGCCCCGAGGGCATTCTCGGCCCTGATGGACAGTGCTTATCAGACCGTTTGTGTCGGGGCACTCCGCGCCACATCCCGCCGTCAGCCTGCCGCGCCCGAATCGGGGGGTGGGGAAACACGCGTATGTTTCCGCAAAGGTTTTCGCCACGAGCCGCGCAAATCCCGCGCATCGCCCGCGTGCCGTTTCGAGCAACGGAAAGGTGGCGGAAAATTTCCGGCCCGGCCAATTGGGATGACGCCGGAGACCGGCGGGCCAAAAGCCGCCGGACGATATTTCCAAAAAAACGTTCAAGTTTCCCTCTGAAAAAAGTGATTTTCTCCTCTAGAAAATCATTGCATTGCATCAAACGGATTCTATGACGAATAGCACTATGGCTAAATCAACTCGTAAACCAAACGCCGCTTTCATGAAGCCGGTCACTCCCGACTCAGCGCTCGCCGCTGTGGTTGGCTCCACCCCAGTGCCCCGCACTGAGCTCACCAAGAAACTCTGGGCCTATATCAAGAAGAACGGCCTGCAGGACAAAAAGAACCGCCGCATGATCAATGCGGACGCCGCCCTGAAGGTTGTCTTCGCGGGCAAGGCGCAGGTCAGCATGTTTGACATGACCAAGCTGGTCAGCAAACACGTCTCCTGAGGTTTCCACTCTTAGCAAACTTTCAGTCACCGCCGCGGAGCAATCCGCGGCGGTTTTGTTTTTAGTGGGCGGACTTCCGGCGGGGCACCTTAAGGCGGTCATTCTGAGCAAAGCGAAGTCTGGCCAGCAGGCTGGTTCCCCATCCATCTTTTCGCTGGATGCTTCGCGTTGCTCCGCATGACATGACATCGATTATCCCATGGTTTCCGAACGCCCAGTCCGCCGGCAGGCCGTGCCGATGCTCCTGCTCACCACCCTGTTCTGGGGGCTGAGCTTCCCGCTGGTCAAGGCGATCGGGCTCGCCCACCGGCAGGTGCGGCCGGGCAGCGGCACGTTGTTCATCACGGCCTACACCATCGCGCCACGCTTTCTGCTCGCGACCGCCGTGCTGCTGGCGGTGCTGGCGCCGAAACTCGGCAGATTCACCCGCGGCGAAATCCGGCAGGGCCTGCTGCTCGGGCTCACGCTGGGGGCGGGCATGCTGCTCCAGAACGACGGCCTGCAGTTCACCTCGGCGTCAACCTCCGCGTTCCTCACGCAGCTCTATGCCGTCATGATCCCGGCCTGGCTCGCGCTGCGCGCGCGGCGTTCGCCGCCCGGCATCGTCTGGCTCTGCGGCGGACTGGTGCTCGCCGGCGTGGCCGTGCTGGGGCGTTTTGATTTCCGCGACCTTCACCTCGGCCGCGGCGAACTGGAGACGTTGCTCAGTTCCGTTTTCTTCATGATGCAGATCCTGGTGCTGGGCCGGAAGGGATACGCCGGCAACCGGGCGCTGCCGGTCACACTGGTCATGTTCGGCGTGGAGGCGGTGGCCTTCGCCGCGATGGCCTGGGGCACCGCGCCGGATTCCGTCGCGCTGCTCGCGCCGTGGGCCTCGCTGCCGTGGCTCGGGTTCACGATCCTGCTCACGCTGGTCTGCACGCTCGGCTCGTTCAGCCTGATGAACCGCTGGCAACCGGCCGTCACCGCGACGGAGGCCGGGCTCATCTACTGCATCGAG
>DATFUQ010000033.1:0-2846 GCA_035260745.1 Lacunisphaera sp.
GGTGGCGGGGCGGATCATGGGGAAGGTGTTGGGGCCGAATGCAGCAGGCCGCAAGCCAAGGTGGGACTGTAGCGGCGGTCTGCGACCGCCGGTGTTTGTCAATTCGGCGCTCATGGAGCGCCGCTACGGCTATTTTGCAGGCGGCGTGGCGCGGCCCTTGGCGGAAAGATAAGCGGCGAACGGGCCCGGGCGAAGGCCCTTGAGGCCGGCGACGACGAGCGAGGCGTTGGGGTCGGCGCCGGCGGGACCGGTGTGGGTGTGGTCCTTCGGGAAAAAGGCATTCACTTTTTCCGGGCCGAGCTTCGGGCATTCGCCGGCGCTGTCGCCGTGGCCGCTCAGGGCTTGGGGGCGAGATGGCCGGCGGCGACGGCGTCGTCGATCATGCGGACGGCGTATTCCCAAATGGCCTGGGAGCCGGCCGCGACGTGGGCGTTGCGGGCGAGCACGCGGTCCTGGGTGATGCCGTGCTTCTGCCAGGCGTGGCCGTCGGTGAGGCAGTTAAGCAGCATCGGGTGGAAACGGTCGCAGGCGGCGGCGAACCTGGCCTCGGGGGTCCGCTGCTCCTCGAACTCGTCCCAGAGTGCGCGGAACTCCGCGGCCTGGTCCGGCGGCAGCAGGCCGAAGATGCGCGTGGCGGCCTTCGCCTCGCGCTCGTGCTGGTCGGCCATGTTCTTGGTGTCGTAGGCAAAGGTGTCGCCGGCGTCGATTTCCACGAGGTCGTGGATGAGCACCATCTTGAGGACGCGCAGCACGTCGAGCGGCTGGTAGTTGGAATGCTCGGCGAGCACGATGACCATGAGCGCGAAGTGCCACGAGTGCTCCGCGCTGTTCTCGGCGCGGCGGCTCTGCGTCACGACGGTCTGGCGGAAAACCTCCTTGAGCTTGTCCACCTCGGTGATGAAGGCGATCTGGCGGCGGAGACGTTCGGCGGCGGGGGGATTCATGGGGCGAGGAGGGGAGTGAGGACCTTCACCCAGATGGCATAGCCCGCGGGCTTCATATGCAACTGGTCTTCGCGAAACAGCCCGGGTCGCGTGTGCCCGGCGGCGTCGAGCAGCGGCGAGGCAACATCCACGAAGAGACAGCGCCTGTCGCCGGCGCAATCCGCGGCGATGAGGGCGTTGGTTTTCAGCACCGCGTCGCGGATGCGGGCGCGCGAAGGGCTTTCCTTGATGGCGAGATAAAGCAGGCGCGCCTGCGGCAGCGCGGCGTGGAGCCTGGTGCGGAATTCGCGGAAATCCGCGGCCACCTGCTCGGGCGATTTCCCGTCCGCGAGGTCGTTTTCGCCCGCATAGAGCACGACCGTGCGCGGATGGTGCGCGAGGACCAGGCGGTCCTCATAGAACACGCTGTCGGCGAGCTCCGAGCCGCCGAAGCCGCGGTTGATGACATTGCGCCCGGGAAAATCCTCCCCGAGTGTCGTCCAGAAACGAATCGACGAGCTGCCGACAAAGACAATGCCGTCCGGGCGCGGCGGGTGGACGGCGTCGGCCTGCGTGAAGTGGTCGATGTCGGCCGCCCAGTCGGCGGGCCTGGCCTGGGCGGGCGGCAGCGCCGCCAGCAAAAGCAGGAGGGAAACGAGGCGGTGAACGGATGCAGGTGAGAGGGCGGCGGGCACGAATCCAGCGTAGTTTGTCCGGGCCGGGGTGCAACTCATCGCTTCCCGGCGTGCGCGGGCTTGCACGGGAGCCGAATCGGGCTTTTTTGGGCGGATGCTTAAATCCGTCCGCCTTCCCCTCGCGGCGGCGCTCGCGCCCGTCTGGGCGCTGGCCGCCTTCAACTATCCCGCCAGCAAGACCGTCGAGCACGTCGACGACTACCACGGCACGAAGGTCGCCGATCCCTACCGCTGGCTGGAGGAACTGGACTCCCCCGACACCAAGGCCTGGGTGCAGGCGCAGAACGTCTTCACCGACGCCGAGCTGGCCAAGATGCCCGAGCGCGCCATCGTCAGGCAGCGGCTCACCGAGCTTTGGAACTATCCGCGCACGGGCCTGCCGTTCAAGGAGGCGAACTGGTATTTCTACACCAAGAACGACGGCCTGCAGAACCAGTCGCCGCTTTTCGTGACGGACGGCCTGCGCGGACAGGAGCGCCTGCTGATCGACCTGAACACGCTGTCGGCCGAGGGCACGGTGGCGCTCGCCGGCTGGTCGCCGTCGCAAGACGGCAAGTGGCTGGCCTACGCCCTGGCGACGGGCGGCTCCGACTGGCGCGAGTTGCACCTGCGCGACATCGCCACGGGGCAGGACGCCGCCGATGTCGTGAAATGGGCGAAGTTCACCGGCCTGAGCTGGACGGACGACAGCCGGGGATTTTTCTACTCGCGCTATCCGGAGCCCGCCGGCGGCGACAGCAAGGTCTTCAGCAAACTCGAAAACCGGCAGCTCCGCTACCACCGCGTCGGCACGCCCCAGGGCGAGGACCAGCTGGTCTTCGCGATGCCGGAGCAGCCGTCGTGGTTTCCCAGCGGCGCGGTGTCGCCCGACGGCCGGTTCCTGGTCATCTCCGTTTCGCAGCCGGGCAAGCTGGGCAACAGCATTTACTACCAGGATCTCGGCGACGCCCAGCATCCGGTCTTCGACGGACCGGTGGTGAAGCTCATCGACCAGTTCGCGGCCAGCTACAGTTTCCTCGGCAACCAGGGCCGGCTTTTCTACTTCACCATCGATGCGGACGCCCCGCGCGGGAAGATCGTGGCCGTCAACCTCGATGCCCCGGCCGGCACGCCGGCCGCGACGGTTGTCGCCGAGTCGGGCGACACGATGGAGGACGCCCGCATCTCCGCCGGCAAATTCGTCGTCACCTACCTGCACGACGTCGTGAACCGCATCGCGCTGTTCAAT
>DATFUQ010000034.1:0-6186 GCA_035260745.1 Lacunisphaera sp.
GCCAGCCGCCGGCCGATGACATTGGGTGTGAAGGCGGTCCGGTCCGCGCGGCCGCTCCTCCGCCCATGCGTCACCCCGCCCAGACTTTCCCCCGCCGTTGGGCGTTCGTGCTCGTCACCGGCCTGGCGCTTTATTTCGTGCCGCTGCCGGGCTTCAGCGGGCTCCAGCAGCATCTCTTCGCGATTTTCGCCGCGACCATCGTCGCCCTGATTGCGCGACCGGTCCCGATGGGGGTCAGTGTCATGATCGCCGCCACGCTGCTGCTGCTGACGCGCACGCTGCCGCCGGAAAAGGTGCTGGCGGGCTTCGGCAACACGACGGTGTGGCTCATGTTTTCCGCGTTCCTGTTCGCCCGCGCGATCACCACCACCGGGCTGGGGGTGCGCATCGCCTATCTGTTCATCAGCCGGTTCGGCCACACGTCGCTGACCCTCGGCTACGCCGTGGCGGCCTCGGACCTGGTGCTGGCGCCCGTCGTGCCATCTGACACCGCGCGCGGCGGCGGTATCATGGCTCCCATCGTCCGCAGTCTGGCTGTGGCGCTGGATTCGCAGCCTGGTCCCACGGCGAACCGCATCGGCGCCTACCTGACCCTCGTCGGTTTTCACTGCACCTACGCGGCCTCGGCCATGTTTCTGACCGGCATGGCGGCCAACCCGCTCATCGCGAGTTTCGCGCAGAGCATCGCCCATGTGGACATGACGTGGGGCCGCTGGGCGCTGGCCGCCTCGGTGCCGGGGCTGTGCACCTTCGCCATTCTCCCCTGGCTGCTGCACGAGCTCAGCCCGCCCGACCTGCGGGACACCGAGCACGCGCGGGCCCACGCGCGATCCAAACTCCGCCACCTCGGGCCGATGAGCCGGCACGAGCGGATCCTCGTCGGCATCATGCTGCTGGTGATGGCCGGCTGGATCAGCGCGCCGTGGCACGGGGTGTCGAACACCGCGGTCGCGCTCGCCGGCGTCTGCGTGATTCTGCTCATCGGCGTGGTGACCTGGGAGGAATTGCTCGGCGACAAGACGGCCTGGGACGCCCTCGTCTGGTTCGCACTCCTGTTGATGATGGCCGAGCAGCTCAACGAGCAGGGCGTCATCGCCGTCATTTCCAAATCCGTGTTCAGTCACGTCCATGGCTGGCCCTGGCCCATGACTTTGGCCGCGCTGGGCGTGGCCTACCTCTACGCGCACTACACCTTTGCCAGCATGACCGCCCATGTCTCGGCCCTGTATCCGGGTTTTCTGGCGGCGGCGCTGGCGGCCGGCGTGCCGGCGCCAGTGGCGGTGTGGCCGCTGGCCTTCCTCTCCAACCTCAATGCCGGCATCACGCACTACGGCACGGGCTCGGCTCCGATCTATTTTGGCGCGGGCTATGTCTCGCAGAGCAACTGGTGGACGATCGGCTTCATCGTCTCCGTCGTCAACCTCGCCATCTGGTTCGGCGTGGGCCTGATCTGGTGGCGGGTGATCGGGCTCTGGTAGCCGCGCCGGCCGCCAGGTTCAGCCGGCCTGCAGGGCGTCCTCGCCGCCGCCCGTTGCCCCGGCCGGGTTCTCCGCGGGCAAATCCGTCGCGATCATGTCCCCGATGGGCAGTTCGAAGCTCACCCGCAAACCCTGGCCGCCGGCACCCGGTTCCGCCCGGATCACGCCGTGGTGCAGTCCGATGATGCTGCGCGAAATGGCCAGCCCCAGGCCGCTGCCCTTCACCTCGTGGGCGCCGTCAGCCTCCAGCCGGACGAACCGTTCGAAGATCCGCTCGCGCTGCGCCGGCGGCACGCCCGGGCCCTGATCCTCGAGGCTGACCCGCCAGGCATCGACCGTGAAGGCGGAGACGAGGGTGATGCGGCCGCCGGGCGGCGAGATGTTCAGGGCGTTCTGCAGCAGGTTGAGCAGCACCTGGCGCAGCCACTTGGGGTCGAAGTCCACCGTGCCGCCGCCCTCGATCGCAGCGGAGAAGACCATGCCGCGGTGCTCGGCCAGTGCGCGGGCGTCCTGTTCAAAGGAATGCAGGAAGGCGCGCGGGTCCTCGCGGCGGAAGTCCAGCCGCACGGCCTGCGCCTCCGCCCGGGAGAGGAACAGCAGCTCCTCGATGATCTTGTTGAGCCGGGCGATCTCCTCGAGCTGCATCTGCACCGCCTCCTCCTGGGCCGGCGCCAGCCCGCCCTCGACCAGCAGTTTTTCCGCATGCAGCCGCACGAGCGAGAGCGGGGTCTTCAATTCATGCGACGCCTCGGCGGTGAACCGGCGGATCTGGTTGAACGACAGCTCGAGCCGGTCGAACATCTCGTTGAGCAGGCGCGCGAGGTTGGAAATCTCGTCCTGCACGTCGGCGACGGGGATGCGTTCGCTCAGGTTGTCGGAGCGGATGTGGTTGGCGGTTTCCTGGATCAGGCGCACCGGCCGCATGGCGGCCCGGCTCAGCACCAGGCCGGTGATGACACTGACCACGAGCATGAGGCACACGAGGATCAGGCTCGTCTCGGTGTAGCCCTCCATGACCGTGCCCACCTGGCTGTAGGAGGTGCCGATCATCACGTCCATCGGGCCGAGGATGAATTCACCCACCCGCAGCTCCCCGATGCCGTCGGCCGTGGCGTTGAATATATGCTTGCCCGGGATATCCGGCAGCCGGTGGCCGGCCAGATTGGTCGAGGAGAAAAGGACGCCTTTCTTTTTTTCGTGGATCTCGACGTAGAAGAAGACCGACGCCACCTCGGCGGTGCCGCGCATGCGCTGCTCGATCATCGCCGGCGTGAGGGCGGTGAAATCGGGGCCGAGGTTCGACTTGATCTGCGCGAACTCCGCCGCATTGAGCAGGTCGAGTCCGTGCACCAGGTGCGAATTCAGCAGGTAGTAGCCCGCCACAAACAGGCAGACCATCGTGGCGGTGGAAACGCCCGCATACCACAGCGCCAGGCGCATGCCGATCGATTTCACGGCAGGATCTGGTAACCGACGCCCCGCACGGTCTTGAACAGCGGCCGGTCGGGCGCGAGGTCGAACTTCGCGCGCAGCTTGCTCATGTAGACGTCGAGCAGGTTGCCATCGATGTCATAGTGCGACTCCCAGACCTTTTCCGCAATGAGCGTGCGCGGCAGGATGCGGCCGGGGTTTTGCAGGAAGATTTCCAGCAGCGCGAACTCCCGGCTGGTGAGATCCACCGGCGCCCCCCCCGCGGTCACCGTGCGTCCGAGCAGGTCCATGCGAATGTGCCGGTGCTCGAGCACGGTCTCCTTGGCGGCGCTCTGGCGGCGCAGCAGCGAGCGCACGCGGGCCAGCAGTTCCTCGAGGGAAAAAGGCTTGGCCAGGTAGTCGTCCGCCCCCACGTCGAGCCCCTTGATGCGGTCTTCGACGTCGTCGCGCGCGCTCAGGATGAGAATGGGCTCGTTGAAGCCGCTGTGCCGCCACTCCTTCAGCAGTTCCAGTCCATCGCCGTCGGGCAGGCCGAGGTCGAGGATGATCACATCATACTTGGTCTCGCACAGGGCGTCGCGGGCCTCGCGGCAGGTGGGCACCCAGGTGGCGGTGTAGCTGCGCTCGGTCAGGCCTTTCTTGATGAATTGGCCGAGCCGTCGCTCGTCTTCCACAATCAGGATTTTCACGGGGGTTAGGGGGCGGGAAACGCGGAGGACTCAAGCTTACTCCGGCCGGCGGCGCGAGAGGAAACTCTCCCCTAATTTATTTTCAGGCCCGGTTCATGATGACTTAAGGTTGCTCCGGCACACTGCCGCCTCGCCCTGTTTCTCCCCGAACCTTCGCCCACCCCGACCATGAACCGTTTCATCCCCGTTGCCCTGCTCAGCCTCGCCGTCCTTGGTCTCCCGGTCCGGACCGTGGCCAAATCCCTGCTCTTTGTCGGACAGACCAAGGCCGCGCCCGAGATCGTGGCCGCCGATGCGAAAGCGCAGGAGCACCTCGCCACGCTCGGGTTCACCGTGACCTTCGCCGACCAGCGCGACCCTGTCTCGGTCGCCGACGGCAAGGATGTCATTGTCATCTCCTCCGGCGTCAGCGCCCATGTGGTCGAGGGGAAATACAAGTCCGTGGCGGTGCCCGTTGTCACTTGGGAATCCTACATCCTGCCGCATATGGGCCTGACCGGGAAAAAAGAGGAGACCGACTTCGGCACGCGGGACGGCAAACTCCGCTACCTCTGGCTCGTGAACGCCCCGCATCCGCTCGCCGCCGGCCTGCCCGCCGGCCTGGTCGACGTGGTGCAGAAGGGCGGCCCGATGAACTGGGGCCGGCCCGGCCCGGGCGCGATCATCATCGCCACGTTCCCGGGCGAGCTCGATAAGTCACCGTTCTTCGCTTACGAGAAGGGCGCGACGATGGACGGCGAGAATCTCGCCCCCGCGCGGCGCGTGATGATCTTCCTTGATAACACCACTTTCCCCGGGCTCAACGAGGCTGGCGTGAAGCTCTTCGACGCGGCCGTGCTCTGGGCCGCAGGTGTGAGCCGCAACTGACCGTTATGGGCAACCCGCCCCGCCGCGGCTGACCCGACGCCCATGCCTGCGCCCGCCAACGCCACCCGCGAGATCACGCTGCGGTTTCTCGCTGAACCGGGGGATGTGAATTTCGGCGGCAAGGTGCACGGCGGTGCCGTCATGAAGTGGATCGATCAGGCGGGCTACGCCTGCGCGGTCACTTGGAGCGGGCACTATTGCGTGACCGTCTATGTCGGCGGCATCCGTTTCCTGCGGCCCATCATGATCGGACACGTGGTCGAGGTCGCGGCGCAGGTCATCCACACCGGCCGCACCAGCATGCACATCGCCCTCAAGGTCCGCGCGGGCGACCTGCGGGAGGGCGGCCTGAGCGACACCACCCATTGCACCATGGTTTTTGTGGCCGTGAGTTCGACCGGCGGCCCGGTTCCCGTCCATCCCTGGGTGCCGGTGACGGCGGAGGATGTTGCGTTGGAAAATTACGCGGTGAAGCAAATGGAGCTCCGCGTGGC
This sequence comes from Lacunisphaera sp., assembly GCA_035260745.1. Taxonomy (GTDB): domain Bacteria; phylum Verrucomicrobiota; class Verrucomicrobiia; order Opitutales; family Opitutaceae; genus Lacunisphaera. The sequence continues at coordinate 4,960 of DATFUQ010000034.1, forward strand.
CATGGAGCGCGCGCTCAATCCGCCGCCCGGCTGAGGCTACACCACGCCCACGCGCACGCGTGCGCTCCAGATGAAGGGGCCGGGCGTCTCCCCCAGGTGGTGGCGGGCGATCCGGCGCAAAGTGTCGATGCCCAGATCAGATTCGGGGACGCCTTTTTTCAGAACGCTCTGGACGAAACCCTGGCTGAAGAGCAGGCCGGTGAGCCGGTCCGAGTTACCCTCATCGATGTGGTGCACTAGGACCTCCTTGACGTAACGGAAGCAGCCGCTGGCCTCCATGCGCCCGAGGTGACCGGCCTTGTCCCACTGCTGCAACCCGGATTCGACCTGGAGCTCCTTGCCAAACCGGCGCGCCGTGCGAAAACTCGACGTGAAGGCGGCGTCCGCCTCCCACGAGGCCGTGGTCGGCGGCCAGTCGTAGTCGCACGCGGCGAACACTCCGCCCCGTTCGAGGATGCGTTCCGCCTCGGCAAAGGTCGTCGCCGGTTCCATCCAGTGCAGGGCCTGCATGCAGACCACCACCTGGGCGCAGCGCGCCGGCAGGCCGGTCGAGTGCGAGAAGCCCTCGCGATAGGAAACATTCTTCGCCCTGGTCGCCGTCACCGCCTGCCGGATCATGTCAGGCGTCGGCTCGATGCCCGTGACGTGGCCGGCCTTGTCCGCCCAGTAGCGCGTGGAGAGACCCGTGCCGCTGCCCAGATCAACCACCAGCGCGGGCCGGGCGACACCGGAAAACTGGGCCAGCAAAGCCGCGAGCACCGCCGGCGGCCCGGCGCGGTGCCGGTCATAGAGATCAGCGAAGCCGGTGAACCGTGCGATGTTTCCCGAGAAATCCGGCGCAGTGATCATGGCAGTGGCGGGAAACTCACTCGAGCAGCGCGCGGCTCTGGGCCGCCTGCCCGGCGCGGAGCGGGATGAAGATGGCCTGGTCGAGGATGACCTGCTGGCCCTCGCGGCTCAGGATGAACCTGAGGAACTCGGCGAGCACCGGGTCGAGCGGCTGGCCGGGGCGCTTGTTCGTGTTGAAGAACACCAGGCGGCAAAGCGGGTAGCGGGCGGCGATGACCTCCTCGTAGCTGGGCTTGACCGCCGGACCGCCGGTCGGGGGGACGAGATCGAGCAGCTTCACATCGTCGCCGATGTAGGCGAGTCCGGCATAACCGACGGCATAGCGGTCGGCGGCCACGGCGGGGTAGATCGGGAAGACGGTCTCGGTGAAGTTGATGT
>DATFUQ010000035.1:0-11404 GCA_035260745.1 Lacunisphaera sp.
CGTGCGCCAGCAGAGGCAGCACCACGAGGCACAGCAGCCATTTCCTTTTCACCTGCGCTTCCGCGCGCTTGGGATCCAGCCAGTAGCCGAGCCCGATGAGGACGACCGTCACGAGCACCGCAGCCCAGAAAATCAGCGCGCCCGTATTGAAATCGTCCCGCAGGGCGTAAAGCGCGAGGGCGTTCGGCAGCGGATGCGCGAAAAACCAGCCCACCTTGCCGAGGACATCGCCTTCGAGTTGCATCCGCGCCGATTCATGGAACACGCCGTTGCTGAACAGCGTTTTCACCAGCAGGTAGCTGAGGCCGAGGCCGGTCACCAGGGTGACCACGTGAGTAAGGATCCAGCGCACGTCCGCCATCGGTTCGCGGCCCGAGCGGACCATCAGCACCGCCGCAATCGGCACCACGGCAAAAAGGGCGTTGGACTGGTAAACGAGTCCGGCCAGGAGGTAGATCATGCACCCGCCGAACAGGGCCACGGCCCGCTTGAGTCCGCCCCGCTCCAGTTCGGTTTCGATCGCGGAGAACCCCGCCACGGCCAAAAGCAGCGTCAGGGCCTGCGGCCACGCCGTAGCCGAGCTCGCCGTGACCTGGGCCGCCGGCAGCAGGACAATGCCGAGGCCGATGGCGGCCGCCTCGACCTCGGTCCAACCCGATTGATAGAGCTGCCGCCAAAGCGCCAGCCCGAGCAGGGTCAGGAGCAGCACGCCGGTGAGGCGCAGCCACGGGAGGAACGAGACATCATCCGCCACCACAAAGGAAGTCTCCAGCAGCGCACCGTAGAGCGGGCGGCCGTGCGAAGCGGTGAACTTCACCAGCCTGCTCGGTTCCTCGCGTGCCTCCCGCTGGAAGGCGTAGCCGACGCCCATGCCGTAATCCTGGAAGATGGTCTGCCAGTAAACCACCAGCGGGGTCAGGATCAGCAGATAGAGGCAGATGCGCGTGCGAATCATCAGAGAGTCATTTCTTGCTGGGCTGCTTGTGGCTGAATCCCGAGGAAACGTCCATACCGTTCCAGCCAATCGTCGATTTTTCCCAAATAATATACCGGGTCGTACGGGGCCGTCGCCGCGTCGTAGGCGGCCAGCGGCCGCGCCCGCTGCCAGTCGGAGGTCTGGCCCTTGGCCTTCGCCCCGATGTAGTAGCTAACCCGCTCGCCCATCCGGGGTCGCGGGTTCATCTGCAGGGCCACCTCAGCCGCCGCCCGGCGCGGCTTGCCCCCGCCCGCCACCCATTGCTCATAGGCCCCCGGATTCTGGCTCAATGTCTCGGACTTGGCCAGGTCGGCGACCGGTTGCTCCTTCGCTGCAATACTTTTGCGTAATCGCTCTATCTCGGCGACCGGCGACTCCTGCGAGACCCCGAGCAGGTAGGCGATGAGCTGGTCGCCGAGCCGCTTGAGGAACGGCTCGATGCCGCGCGAGCGCAGCGCCGAGCCGCGCAGCGTGATCTCGCCGCCGGTCGCCAGCGCGTAGTTCTTGGCCTTGTAGCAGAACATCGCGTCGTAGGTGCCGTCGTATTCCAGTTCGATGCCGGCAGGCAGGATTTTTCCCACCAGCGCCAGCAGCGCCTCGGGCTGGCTGAAATATTTCTCTGTCGAGAGGTAGATGCCGTCCGTGTCCGCCTCGAGAATCACGCAGCCATGCTTCTGGAATTCCTCGATCAGCGCCTGCAGCAGTTCGCGCCCGCGCCGCGTCACTTCCGCCGCCAGTTCGCCGTCCGCAAAGCGCGCCCCGGAGAAGCCGAGGTAGCCGTAGAAGGAATTGATAAGGATCTTGAAATTGGCCTGCCGCGCCTGCGCTTCGTCGCGCTCGGCGGCCGTGGCGGCGCTCTTTGCCAGCTGCTTGTATTTCATCCGGTATTCGCGCAGCCGCCGCAGCAGCGGGATGAACACGCCCAGGCTGTCGCTCTTCGGATTGCGGCCCATCTGCAGCAGCAGGCTCGGGTAAAGCGAGGCCACGTCGAAGTGCAGCACCTGCTTGAACACACCTTCCTGGAAACTGCGGGTGAAGCCGCCCTCGAACGGCGCGATGTCCACCGGCGCGGGGCAGCTGGCCCGCGCGTGGTAGTATTCCTCGAGGAAAAGCAGGTCCACCTTGCCGGCCGTGCCGCGCAGCGCCGCCTCCTGCAGCAGGATGGGAAACGCCCGCGCCTGCTCGAAATAGGTCGGCAGCAGCACGTCGGCCAGCCCCCGGGTCTCGCGCAGATCGTCGGTGAGATAGGCCAGGAACTCCTCCCGGTTCCGCCGGAAGACGTGCTGGATCTGCCCGCCCTCGATGTAGGTGCGGCCCTCGCCCGACTCGGGCGTGATGCCAAAGTAAACCGCCGCATCCTTCAGCCCGTAGGCGGTCATCTCCCGCGCCGTGATGTCGTAGAGCTGCACCAGCAGGTAGGTGTCGATGACCGCCCGCCCGGGCATGTCGCAGCGGGAAAAATCAATCCAGCGCTCCGCGACCTTCATCCGGCTGTTGCGAAACTCCGCCGGCAGGCCGAAGCGGCCCCACGCGCACGGCACTTTATGGCGCTTCGACCGGGTCCGCAGGTAGTCGAGGTCGAACTTGAAGATGTTGTGCCCCTCGATGATGTCGGGGTCCAGTTCGCGGAGCATCTGATTGAACGCGAGCAGCAGCCGTTTCTCTCCCGCGTCAGTCTCCTCCTCGAGCACCAGCAACTCGCGCCGGGCGGCGCACTGCAGGCCGATGGCGAGCACCCGGTCGCCAGCGTTGCGCGCGTCGCTAAAGGCGCCGGCCTCCGCCGCGCCGGTCTCGATGTCGAGCTGGCAGCGGCGCAACTCGGCGAACTTCAGGTCGGCATAGAGCCGCGCGCGCTGCTGCAGGAGCCACTGGCCCTCGTAGGGCTTGAGCACGTCCACCGGCGCGCCCTCGCGCACGTTTTTGAAAAACACCTCGAACACCCCGAGCGACTCCGCGTGCGCCAGCCAGTTGAAGGCCCCCTCACCGCTCAGCCGCTCGAACCGGACGCCTTCCTGCGGAAACTCGCCGCCCAGCCACGCGAACGGCTTGAATGCCTCCACCTCCTCGCGCCGGCCGCCGGCCGGCGTCGCGCGGCAGGCATGTACGCTCCCGGCATCGTCGATCCAGAGCCCGCAGAGGGTTCCACTGCTCTCGTTAGTCATCCTGAGCGAAGCAAATGAAGCATCACGGTCGTCGTCAATGGCCGGGACGGCCGGGTATCGCGCAAAAATCGGAAAATGCAGGTCGGGGTTTATCCCCGACCTACAACAAGCCACGGCAATTCAAGATGCTCCGCTTGCGCCTGCTTCGCTTCCATACTTGGAGCGGTCGCCTCAAAACGGCCGGAAAATGACCATGAACACCGCGGTCAGGAGCAGCACCAGGGCCACCAGACTGAGCATGCCGCGCAGGTGCGGCTTGCGGTAGGCGAGCCCGGCGAGCGCCGACAGGCCGAGCCAGCAGAACAGCTTCACGATGACCCACCCGGTGGCGACGGGGATTTTGTTGAGCGCCAGCATGCCGAAACCGCTGACGAGCATCAGTAGGGCCGCGATGCCGGTGATCATCAGGGTGCGCCGGCGGTTCTCCGGCGCGGGGTTGGCAAACGTCATGAAGGTGTGCGCCGTGAGCACGAGCAGCGAAAAAATGTGCAGCAGCTGGTAGTAGGGCAGTCGTTCCATGGTGGTGGGAAAAGAGGTGACACCCCATTCATGCCGTGCGCCCCAAGGCTCATGTCCTTTTTAAGTTAAAGGTGGGCGCCACCCGACGGACCTCTGCCTTCCGGTTTACGGCCTGGCATCAATCCGCCTGTCGGCGGCTCCCAAATTATAGCAAAGGCAAAGAGCGGTTTATAGAGCACCTCGAACACTACAGGGTGTCGGGGAGGACGCTACCGCGCCCGCCACCGCCGTCAACGTGAACGCGCGGTTTAAAAAATTCACCTTGCACTATTGCCGCCGCGGCACTCACGCGCGCCACGTTGCGAGCAAGCTCGCAACCTACATTTCAGAGTCACTCCAGCACGGTCGGGTCGAGGTGCTGCACGATGAGTTCCTGCAGCGTGGCGAGAAAAACGTAGGCGGCAAAGGCCTTGCGCTGCGTCTCCGGCATTTCCTCCAGCGGCACCTCGCCGCTCTCCAGCGCCTCCTCGCCGAGTGGCTCGAGGTGCTTCGCGCGCAGGCGCAGGCGCACCGCCGAGCAGGCCCGCAGGATCGCTTCGCTGTTCGTCGGGTCGAGCGGCACGACCCCGGTCAGGAAAAACTCATTGCCAAACAGCGCCAGGAACAGGCCGATGTCGGTGTTCTGCCCGTGCAGCAGCTCGCGCTTCCAGCCGTCCGAGAATTCCTCCTCCTGGTCCAGGACCTGGGGCGCGACCGCCAGCTCCGGCCTCAGATCGTCCGCCGCGTCCTTGATGACGTCGAGCAGCGGCGCCACGGCCTCAAGGTTCAGCTTGACCTCAACGCGCTTCATTTTTCGTTACAGCGTGCGCCAGCGTGACATCGGGGCGGAATTGCTTTCCGAATCAGGCTGACTCATCGGCCTCCAGCACGGCAGTGAGGTGCCACTGTTGCAAGGTAAAGACGTAAGCCTCGGCCTGCTCGCGCACGCCCGACCAGACGATGGAGCGGCCCAGCTCGTGCACCTCGAGCATGTGCTTGCGCGCCTTCATCTCGTCGAAGCCGAGGACTTTTTTGAAGACCATGACCACATACGACATCAGGTTCACCGGATCGTTCAACACGACGACGTGCCAGACGTCGGCCAGCTGCGTCCGGATGTCCGTCGCGGGGCCCGGGGTGTGGCGGGTCTTGGTCTCGGCGACAATCATGCCTTGCCCGCAGCCTCGCGCACGGCCGAGGCGATCACGCTCCCGGCTTCCGCGATGGCCACTTTCCTCACGTCCTTGGCGGCGCGCCATTTCATTTCGAAAACGCCCTCCTTCAGGCCCCGGCCGCCCACGGTCAGCCGCAGCGGCAGGCCGATGAGGTCGGCGTCCTTGAACTTCACACCCGGCCGCTCGTCGCGGTCGTCCACCAGCACATCCGCGCCGGCGGCCTCGGCGGCCAGCGCGAGATTCCTGCACAGTTCGCTCGCCGCGGCGTCCTTCGGGTCGAGGTTGACCACCAGCACCTGCCACGGGGCGACCGCCCACGGCCAGATGATGCCGTCGGCGTCGTTGCCCTGTTCGACCACGGCCTGCAGCGTGCGGCTGATGCCGATGCCGTAGGAGCCCATGACCATGAGGTGCGACTGCTTTTGGTCGTCGGTGTAGACCGCGCCAAACTTCTCGGAGTATTTTGTGCCGAGCTTGAAGACATGCCCGACCTCGATCGCGCGGGTGATCTTGAGCGGCTGGCCCGACTTCACGTCGGGTTCACCGGCGCGCACCGTGCGGAAATCGCCCCACTGGGTGATCTGCAGGTCGCGGACGACATTCACATTGCGCAGATGGAAACCGTCCTTGTTGGCGCCGGTGGTGCCGTTGCCCACGAGGTGAATGGCGTGGTCGGCGAATATGCCGGCGAGCGCGCCCGGATTCCTGATGCTGTCCTTGACGGTGCCCAGGCTGCCGGGCTTGGCGCCCATGACCGGCTCGATCTCCTCCGGAGTGGCCGCACGCCAGAGCTGGAAGCCCAGTGCACCGAGCTTCGCCTCCTCAAGGTCGTCGCAGCCGCGCAGCACCACGAGGAAGGGCTTGCCGTCGCCCATGTAGACGAGCGTCTTGAATTGTTTGTCCGGCGCCACGTTGTAGGGCGCGGCGGCCAGCGCGGCGATGGTCACGATGCCGGGTGTAGCAAACTCCTCGAGCGCGCCCGCCGGCGCCGCATCCGTGAAATCCTTCGGCACGATCCCGCTCGTGGCCTTTTCGCGGTTGGCCGAGTAGCCGCTCTCGTCGCAATACACGACATCGTTGTCGCCGACCGGTGCCGGCACCATGAATTCATGTGAAAAACTGCCGCCCATCACGCCGGTATCGGCCTCGACCGCGATGGTTTTCAGCCCGCAGCGCAGGAAGAACGCCGTGTAAGCGCGCTTCATCTTGTGGTAGCTTTCGGTCGCGCCCGCGTCGGTCGCATCGAAGCTGTAGGCGTCCTTCATGATGAACTCCCGCGCGCGCATCAGACCGTAGCGGGGACGGATCTCGTTCCGGAACTTGGTCCCGATCTGGTAGAAATTCTTCGGCAGGTCGCGGTAGCTGGTGATCTCGTGCTTCACCAGCGGCGTGATGACCTCCTCGTGTGTCGGCCCGAGCACGAACTCCGGCTCCTTCGACCGGCCCTTGCCGGCGCCAGCGTGGTCGACGCGATACATGATCTCGCGCGCCGCAGCCCAGCGCGGGCCTTCCGTCCAGCTCTCCGCCGGGTGGATGAACGGCATGGCAAGCTCGATGCCGCCCTCGCGGTCCATCTCCTCGCGGCACAGCTGGCTGATCTTCTGCACGACACGGAGGCCCGCCGGCAGGTAGGTGTAGAGCCCGCCGGCCAGCTTGCGCACGAGGCCGGCGCGCAGCAGGAGCTTGTGCGAGGCGATTTCCGCGTCCGCCGGGGTTTCCTTCAGCGTCGGGATGAAAGTCTGCGACCAATATTTCATATGCGTCCGGACGAGAACAAGTCCCCTCCGGCGGCGCAAATGTATTTGCGCTCCGCCGGCCCACCCCGCGATAACAGGCCAAATGAACGCCCTGCCCGAGCGTCCGCCGCCCAAACCCTGGCCCATGAAATGGATCGTGCTGGCCATCCTGGTTTTTGTCGTCGGCTACACGCTGGTTAACCTCTATTTTCGCAAGCCCGGCCGCGCCTATCGCCCCTACCAGGACGCGCAGGACCGGGCGACCACCGCCCGCCTGCTCGCCGCCGGCTGGCAGAAAATGCCGGTCGACACCCGGCGACCGGTGGAGATTCCCGCCGCCGACAACATTCCCGCCACCGTCACCCGCGGGGCCGCGGGGCTGGGCCCGGATCTCGAGGCGAAGTTTGCCGAGAAACCCAAACTGCTCGCCTCCATCGACCGCGTGGTCGCGCCCGGGACGGTGGCGCACGGCAGCGACTACAACGCCTACTTCAAGGCGAGCCAGCTCGACCTCAAGGCGCAGGTTGGCGACCTGTCGCTCTACCACAACGGCCGCGAGCTCGTGCTCATTCCTAGCCTCGAACCGCTGCCCGGCTCTGAGCTCAGGAGCCGCTGGAATGACTCGACCTACTGGGTGAATTTTTCCACCGCGAACCTGCCGCCGGGCCGCTACGAGGTGCGGATCGTCGCCCAGGGCCCGGCCACGGCGTGGGTTTTCTACGTGCGCTGAGACGCAACAATCAATTGACGAGCAGGGCGAGATGCCTGATTAGTTCGCACCTGCACCGATGAGCAACGGCTCCGAGATCAAACCCACCGACCTGCGCGGCATTCTGAAATACGTCCCCCGTTTTCAGGGGCAGACCTTTGTCATCGCGGTGGACGGCATCATCGTGGCCGACGAGAATTTCTCCAACATCCTCACCGACATCGCCGTGCTCCGCAGCCTCGGCATCAAGCTCGTCATCGTCCATGGCATCGGCCACCAGATCGAGCAGCTCTCCAAGGCGCGCAGCATTCCGATCACCGACGTCCAGGGCACCGGCGTGGCCGACGCCGCCACGCTCGACCTCGCCATCCGCGCCTCCTCCCGCGTCACCCATCTTGTCATCGAGGGTCTCACCCAGAACGGCCTGAAGGCCGCGCTGACCAACGCCATCCGGGCTGTGCCGCTCGGCATCATCAAGGGCGTGGACCACCAGTTCACCGGCCGGGTGGACCGCATCGACAAGGAATTCCTCCACCAGCTCATCGCTTCGTCGGTCGTCCCCGTGCTCAACCCGATCGGCTTCGACCGCGACGGCCGGCCGCTGCGCATCAACTCCGACCTGCTGGCCGCCGAGCTGGCCGAGGCGCTCAGCGCGACCAAGATCATCTACCTCACGCCGCACGAGGGCCTGGAGATCAACGGCAAGCTGCAGCACCAGATCGCCGCCGTCACGCTCAAGACCATCCTGGAGAGCAAACCCGACTCCATCAACGAGCCGATGCGCAGCCCGGCCGCGCACGCCGTCAAGGCCGTCGAGACCGGCACGCCGCGCATCCACCTGCTCGACGGCCGGCTCATGGACGGCCTGCTGAACGAGATTTTTTCCAACGAGGGCGTCGGCACGCTCATCCACGGCAACGAATACCAGCAGATCCGGCAGGCGACCAAGCGCGACGTCCGCGCCATCTACAATCTCACCCGCCAGGCCGTGAAGCGCGAGGAGCTCGTCTACCGCACGCAGCAGGCCATCGAGAAAAACATCGAGCAGTTCTACGTCTTCGAGATCGACGAGAACATCATCGCCAGCGTCTCGCTCCAGTTCTACGGCGACAAGTCGAAGATCGCCGAGGTCGGCTCGCTCTACGTCATGCCCTTCTACCACCACCGCGGCATCGGCAAGAAGATGGTGGAATACGCCGGCATGATGGCCAGGGAACGCGGCGCCGCCACCCTGCTCGCGCTTTCAACGCAGGCCTTTTCGTTCTTCACTTCCGTCTGCGGCTTCGAGGAAGCCGACAAGGAACTGCTGCCCGAGTCGCGGCTCAAGGCCTACGAGGACAGCGGCCGCAACTCGAAAGTGCTCACCCGGAAGCTGTAGGCCGCGCCTCGCGCGGCCAGTTGCAAGTTATTGGTTGAGTGTTGAGAGCCGGAAGTTCGGTTCGCTCAACCTTCAGCCAGTCGGCTTTCCTCGATCCAATCTGCGCCCCTCGAGCTCCACAATCACCTGGATCTCGACGGTCGAGTCCTTGGGCAGGCCGGTGACGGCCACCGCGGCGCGGGCATGCTTGCCGGCATCCCCGTAGACTTTACCAAAGAGCTCCGACGCACCGTTGATGACGGCCGGGCTGTCGGTGAACCCGCTGACCGCGTTGACGAAGCCCGTGACGAGCACGAACTGCTTCACGCTGTCGAGGCTGCCCGTGGCGGCCTTGATGTTGGCAAGGGTGTTGAGCGCGCAGATCTTGGCCGACTCGTAGGCCGCCTGCACGGTCTGCTCCTTGCCGGCCTGGCCCGTGTGCGTCATCTTGCCGTTCAACGAGCTGATGGTGCCGGCGAGATACAACAGGTTGCCGGTGCGGACGAACGGCACGTAGCTGCCGGCGACTGCGGGCGGATCGGGGAGTCTGAGGCCGAGTTCGGCGAGTTTGGCTTCGATGCTCATGGGATGTCTTTTGACCACGGATTACACGGATGGAAACGAATAAATGCCGAGACCGGTAAACCACCAATCCCCACTGATACCTCACTAATCATTGGTGACCAATCAGTGTGAATTGGCGGTGCCTTCAGTTGCATTGCTTCGTGTCCCTTCGTGTCCTTCGTGGTTAATTGCCTGGTTGCTTGGGAATGAATTCAAAGGTGGCGACGTCGTCCACGGCGACGGGTTTGTCGAGCACGCCTACTTCCTGCAGCAGTTTGATCTGCTTCGCCAAACGCGCGGCGGTCAGCTGCCCGGCGAACTCGCCCTTCGCGGGATCGCCCGAGACGAGTTTGTATTCGTTCATGGCCTTGATGCTGTAGGCCATGAACTCGGGCGACAGGTCGTTGCGTTTCGCCGCGAGCAGCCGGTTGGCCGGCGCCGGGTCGTCCGTCAGGTAGTCGACCCAACCTTTCACGCTCGCGCGGACAAATTTGCCGACGATGTCGGGATGCTTCGCGAGAAATTCATTGCCAGCGAACATGACGCGGTAGGGCTCGTAGGTGTCGCTGGCAATGAGCAGCGCTCCGACGTTCGCGCCGCGCTGGCGGGCGAAGAACGGCTCGTTGGTCACGAAGCACTGCTGGACAAATTCTTTGTTGTTCATGAACCGCGCGAGGTCGCCCATGAGCGGGATGAGATTGAACTTCACGCCCAATTTTTTTCGCAGCACCTCGATCCACGTGGAGCCCGCGCCGGCCATCAGCGTCTTGCCCTCGAGATCGCGCAGGCTTTGCAGCGGATGCTCCGTGTGGAAGAGGATGCCCTGCGGATCGCGCTGCATCTCGGCGCCGACCATCTTGATCGGCACGCCGCGAGCGATGGCCACGATCACGTCGTCGCCATTGGTCATGCCCAGGTCGGCCCGGCCGACGGCCACCGAGGTCATCACCTGTGCATTCGGGCCACCCGGCAGGATCTCCACGTCGAGGCCCTCGGCCGCGTAGTAGCCCTTGGCCAGCGCCTGATAGTAGCCGCCGTGTTCCGGTTGCGGAAACCAGTCGGTCTGGAAGCGAACCTTCACCAGCGCGCTGCTCAAAGCAGGCTCTGCGGCCTTCTTTCCACAGCTCGTAAAAGCCAGTCCGGCAAGCAATGAGCATACGGCGCGGGTAAACTTGGATTTCATATAAGGCCGACCTGAATTGAACCACGAAGCACACGAAGGGCACGAAGAATATTTCAATCACTATCCTCTTCGTGTTCTTCGTGAACTTCGTGGTAAGCTTAAAAACGTCAGTGGTCGCTGCGCTCGTAGGAATCGTGCCACTTGTGGAGCACGGCCCGGTTGAGCCAGGAGACCGCGGCCACGAAGATGAAGCCCAGCAGGCAGCTGGTCAACGCCGTGGCGAACAGTGCGGGTATTTTAATCTGGGTGTTGTAGCGATAGACCAGGAAACCCAGTCCGCCCGTCCCGCCGGCGGAATTGCCCACCATGTATTCGCCAAAGATCGCGCCGATCGGCGCCAGCGTCGCGGCGATGCGCAGGCCGGCGAGGTAATACGGCATGGCCGACGGCACGCGCAGCAGCAGCATTTCCTGCAGCCGGCTGGCATTGCCCATCCGGAAAAGCGCCACATGGTTCATGTCGGTCGAGAGCAGCCCCTGCGTCATGTTCGCCACGATGGGAAAATAGCTGATGAGCCAGGTGATCGTGACGATGCCCGGCATGCCCGGACCAGCCCAGAGGACGATGATCGGGGTCAGCACGATGACTGGCGTCATTTGCAGCACCAGCAGCCAGGGGTAAAGCCCCGCGCGCAGCGAACGCGACACTCCGAGCAGCATCGCGGTGGCAAACCCGAGCGCCCCCGCCAGCAGAAAACCCGCCAGCGCCCCGACCGCGGTGTTGCCCGCCGCCGCGACCAGCTGGGCCCGCTCGCGCCACGCCGCCTCGATGATCTCGACCGGCGTCGGCAGAATCCAGCTCTGCAGACCGCTCAGCTTGCGCACGGCATACCAAAGTGCGACGAACACCACACCGCTCACGACGGGCAGAATCCAGAGCAGGAACGGCGGGGTTTTCTTCATGCGCCGATCGTCTCCTCCACCTGGTGCAGCAGTTGCGAAACCTCGTTCACCCTGGCCTGGAATTCCGGCCGCCCGCGCAGCTCCGGCCGGCGGGGATAGGCAGAATCCACCCGCACCTCGGCGTGCCAGCGTCCCGGGTTCG
>DATFUQ010000036.1:0-16103 GCA_035260745.1 Lacunisphaera sp.
GTGATGGCGGCATCCAGGTTGCCGAGCCGCACTTGGTCAATGGCCTCCTGAATGGGGATCATACCATCGCCCATTTCGCGGGCGAGGCGCAGGGCTGTTTCCCCCTCGGACCGATTGCCCGATGCCGCCAGCAAAAGGCCCTTCCAGCGCAAAAGAAAACCGGAGTCGGGCTGGTCGGCCAGTCGGCGCTCGACCAGCTTCAGGGCGGTGCGCCACTGCATCTGGGCCGCTTCGTCATGCCCGGCCATTTGCTGCGCCAGCGCGGTCCACCAGGCTTTGGGGCCATCGAAGGTATTCGATCGCAGCCAGTCTCGCGGCACACTGTTCAGCACGCGCAGCATGTTTTCTGGCTCGCGACGCCAATAATAGATCTCGACCGCCTCGGAAACTTCAATGTCGTCCTGCCGTGCGGCGGCCGGTATCCGGTCCATCGTGGCCTTCGCTAGGGCGAGATCACCCCACCACCTCCGCGCGATCAAACACTTCAAACCCAGATTACCCCAATAGGGCTGCAAAGCAATGGAGGCATCCACGGCGGTCTCGGCCGCCCGATAATCGCTGTTGATCAACTCGGCCCATCCGAGTTCGTTCAACGCCAGGGCGGCGAAGGCTGGATTCTTCGCCATACGGTTAAAGAGCTCGCGGGCCTCGTCCGCTTTGCCAGTGTTGCGCGACAGGATGGCGAGCGTCAGCAACGCCCTTGGCTCCCCGGGTTTTTCCTGCAGCAGCACCCGCAGCAGACCGTCTGCCTCCGCGGCAAACATCGAAACCTGGTGATCGCCTCCTCCCCGGACCAAGTGGCACGCCTGGGCCAGACGGGCCTCGTAGGAATCCGGAGCCAGTTGCAGCGCCCGCGCCGCCTTCGTGCGCGCACCTTCGCGACGTTGCGGAGCGTTGTCGAGGTTGTGATAGATATACCAGGAGTCGACCTGTGACCACGCCGCCCACACGTCGGCATCGTTCGGATCCAGCGCGGCCGCGCGCTTGCAAAGCTCGTCGGCCACCTCCAGCTCCGCTCTCGCCAGTTCGGCCTTGTTCAACTGCTCCCAGGCATTGGACACGAGCTGCCGGGCCTCGGAAACGGGCGCCATCGTCTTCGCCGCCTCGGTCACGATCAGATGATGCCGCAGCCACCACGTGGCCCCGGCAACCAGCCCGACCGTCACGACCGCCACCACGGACCACCGGCGCCATCCGGGTCCGCGGGTTGTCTCAAGCGGCGTTGCGCCCTCCGAGGCCGCGGCGGCCCGAGACACTTGATGCGAGATCACACCTGTGCGGTGCGACCAGAGCTTCAGGAAGCGCGCCAGCACATCCGGGGCGACTTCCCCGCCGGGCAGCCGCGTCCACTGCACCTTGCGGAAACGGTCCGGCACGAGCGCGTCGGCCTCGCGCGTGCGGTCGATCACGATTGGCAGAATGAAAGCCACGCCCGAGGCGATGCCCTGCGCCCGCTCGGCGGCGAGATCCCACTCGATCCGAAAATAGCCCTCTTCGCGCTCTTGGGTATGCGCCGAGATCAACGGCAGGAAGAGCACACACTCCTTGATCTGCTTGCGGATCTTCCGGTCCCATTCGTCCCCGTGCTCAAGCCCGCCCTCCTGGTCGAACCACACCTCGACGCCCGCCGCGCGCAGCGATTCGGCGATGCGCCGCGCGGCCTCCGCGTCCTGGGAGGCATAGGAGAGGAAGACGGCCTTGCTGGAATCAGCCATCGTCAGAACAGCGGCGCGTTGTTCTTCGGGTCGTTGAGCAGTGCCTCGAACGCGGGATAGCCCTTGAGCGAGGCGAAGGCCGGGCCGTTTTTCAGGACATGGACGTTGACGTTCCCACTGGTCGCCAGCATCTGCCGCAGCTCAGCGCAGGCCACCTCCTTGTCGCCTGTCCAAGCGAGTGCGAAGGCCAGCGCATAGCGCGGGCCGCGGGCTGAGAGGACATCCAGGCTGTCCGGCATGATCGCCCGCGCCTGCCGCGCCGCCGCCAGCGCCTCCTTCTTGTGCCCCAGCAGCGCCTCGATCTGGGCCAGCTGGACCAGAACCTGCGTGTTCTGCGGCTCGTTCACCAACCGCGTGCGCAGCTCGGCGGGATATTTTTTCACGCGGGTCCGGGCGCCGGCCAGGTCGCCCTGCGCGGCCATGGCCACGGCGTTATTCCACGCATACTCCGCCGGCGACCCGCCGCCGCTGCCCAGACCGGGAGCCCAAGCCTCCGGCTGCTCCCGGTCGAGGCGCGCCACGGTCGCGAGATCGCCTTTCATCGCTGCCCAGAGCTTCCGGTAGCCGGCCGTCACCGTCGGGTCGGCCCGACCGGCGATCGGACCGGCCAGCAACTCGTCGCCTTCCTTGGTCGAGCCATTTGAAAAATACTTCAACCGCGCCACCTCAAACGACTCGCGCAGCGACTCCGGCAGCATGCGCACGCGGCGCTCCTGTTCGGCGACGGCCTCCGGATAGCGCCGCATGGCCAGCAGCGAGATCATCAGGTTGCGCGCTTGCTCCGCCGAGCCGGGATCGAGCTCCGCCGCGCGCCGCAGGTTGGCCAGCGATTCCACCCACTTGCCCTGCCGTCGCTGGACCAGGCCGGTCATGAAAGGCCCGAAGTAGAAATTGGGCCACAGCTGGGTCATCCGGCTGAATTGCTCGAGCGCGTGCGGGTAATCCCGCAGGGCGTAATAGTAGTAGGCCCCGGTGCCCGCGATCACGTCCGGATTGTCCGGATCCAGTCGCCGGGCCGTGTCGTTCGCTGTCCGCGCCTTGGCCAGCCGGGCCTCCGAGGTGTCGATGGCATTGAACCGCATCTGGGAGTGGGCCACGCCCAGGGCGGCCCAGGCCGCGGCGTAGTCGGGCTCCAGCTTGACGGCATTCTGCAACATCGCCTCCTCCGTTTCCAGTTCTTGCCGGGTATCGTTGCCGTTGCGGTCGATCTGCCGCGCCCGGAGCAGGAGATCATAGGCCGCGGGATTGGTGGCCGCGGGGTGCTCCAGCCGGGCCTTTTCCTGGGGGGACAGGGCGGCGGAAAGAGCCCCGGCAATTTGCTGCGCGAGCTCGGCCTGGATGGCGAAGATGTCGGTGAGATCCCGGTCGTAGCTTTGCGCCCAGAGGTGCTCGTCGGTGGCGGCGTGGATGAGCTGGCCGGTCACCCGCACCTTGTTGCCGGCGCGGCGCACGCTGCCTTCCAGCACGTAAGCCACCCCGAGCTTCTGCGCGATCTGGCGGATGTTCTCCATCTTGCCGCGATACTCCATCACCGAGGTGCGCGACACCACGCGCAGTGTGGCGATATGCGCGAGGTTGGTGAGGATGTCCTCGTGGATGCCGTCGGCGAAATAGCCGCTGTCCTTGTCCTCGCTCATGTTGGTGAACGGGAGGACGGCAATGGATTTGTCGCCTGTGGCCGGGGCCACCAGTGGCGCGGGCGCGGCGGGCGCGGGCGCGGCGGAAACGGGTTTCTTTGCGGCGACGGGCTTTGGTGGCTCCGGCTGGCGCAGAACCATGACGCCAAAGCCAACTCCGACGACCACCACGACCACCACGGCCCAGACCCAGGTGGGCCGGCCGGATTTCTTTTTCGGCGGCGGTGGCGCAGCGACCACGGGCGCTGCCGGCTTGCGCGCACCGGCGCCAACCGGCAACGGCGGCAGGGTAAGGCGCATCGGGGCGGTGGTGCGGACTGTCGCCATGGGCGCCAAGGTCGGCTTGCGCCGCCCGCCGCCACCGAGCAGGTTTTTTACCTGCGCCACAAAGTCCGGCGTGGGCAGCGCGCCCGAAAGTCGGGTCCACTGCACCCGCATGAATTCTTCCGGCACGAGCGCCTCCGGCCCAAGCGTGTCGTCGATCGCCACGGGTACGAGGAAGGGGACGCCCGCCGCGATGTCCTGCGTGCGCTCCACCGCCAGCTTCCACTCGCGGCGGAAATAGCCCTCGGTCCGCGCCTGCGTGTGCCCCGAGACCACCGCCAGGAAAAGCGTGCACTCGCGGATCTGCTTTTTGATCTTCGCGTCCCACGCCTCTCCACCCCGCAGTTCCTCCTGGTCGAACCAGACCTCGACGCCCTGGCTGCGCAGCGCGTCCGCGATGCGCCGGGCGGCGCCCGTGTCCTCACGGGCGTAGCTCAGGAAAACCGCCTTGGTGGGTTCGCTCATAGCGGCTTGGCCGATTTCAAAATCTCCTCGAAACGCGGATCGTCCTTCAGCCGCGACCAACCGACATCAATCCGCACTTCCGAGGGCGAAATTGCTTCCGCCGCACCCATCACCTTGCGGAGCGCCGCGAATGCGTCGTCGCGGTGGTCGAGGAGCGCATAGATCCGGCCAAGGCGCAACTCGCCGTTCGACGCGGAGTAGGGATCAAGCGCCGCGTACTGCACCATGGCGGCGCGACCATTGCGGATGGCGTCCTCCGCGCGACCCGCGCAGGCTTCCGCTTGGGCGATGTCGAGGAGGATCGGCGGCTGCTGCCGGGGCGTCCAGGTGCGGCTGCGGTAAAACGCGAGCGCCTCGTTGGAGAATTTCACCGCCGCCTCGCGCTGGCCGAGGGCAAAGGCCACCAGGGCGCGGTGCAGCGCGGCGGGCTCGACCGTCGTGCCGCCCGAAGAGGTGAGCGTGGTCAGACGCGGGTCCGCGAGGGTGCGCTCCGCCGCGGTCAAGTCGCCGGCGAATATCGCCGACTCGTAGGCGGCCTGCAGCCGGGCCCGCTCGTCGTCGCCGGGCCGCGGCGCGCCCCAAGCCCGGGCATAGGCGGCGCGATCGGCGTCGAGCGCGAACTGCGCCCGGATGGCCAGGCTGCGCAGGCGCCAGTCGTTGGGAAAGATCGCCTGGTAACGCGTGGCGAACGCGCGGGTCTGCTCGTAGTGGCGCAGCGAAAGCGCGGTGTCCACCAGCGTGCTGACCGAGCTCAGGTCGTGCGGGTTGAGCGCCGCGGACCGCTCGAAGCGACTCAGCGCCTCCGGCCATTGGACCAGCCGGCGGTGCGCGATGCCGATGCGGTATTGCAGTTGCGCATCGTTCGGCAGATTGCGCTCGGCCACGGCGTATTCGGCGAGGGCACCGTGCCAGTCGTTTTTGCACAGATAGGCGAACGCGCCCTGAGCGATGCGTGTTTCCGGCGCCTCGGGCGCGAGGCGTTGGGCGGCCTCGAGCGCCGCCTGGGCCCGTTGCCGGCGTTCCGCCGTGGCGTCGACATTGCCGAACCAATACATCAGGCCGTGCACGATGGACAAATTCGCGAACGCGAGCGCAAACGCCGGATCCTTGGCGACCGCCTGCTCCAAGAGCACGACAACCGGCTCGAATTCCTCGCGCGTCGAGAAGGGGCTCAACTTCTCCTGCAGGAGCCGCGCGCGCGAGTAGAGCTCGTAGGCCTCCTGGTTCTCCGTCGGACGCCGCTCGATGAGAGTGCGCTCGCTGGTCGTGAGCGTGGCCTTGAGCGCGGCGGCGATTTTTTGCGCGAGGTCGGCCTGCAGCGCGAAGATGTCGCTCGTATCGCCGTCGAAGGTGTCGGCCCAGAGGTGCTCGTCGGTGCGGGCATCGATGAGTTGCGCGTTCATGTGCACCTTGCTCCCCACGCGCCGGATGCTGCCCTCGAGCACGGTCGCGACGCCCAGTTCGGCCGCGATCTTCTTCAGGTTGCGCGCCGCCGGGTCGCGGTAGGCGAGCACCGAGGTGCGCGAGATGACCTTCAGGTCTCGAATCTTCGCGAGGTTGGTGATGACGTCATCGTGCACGCCGTCGGCAAAGAACTCGTTTTCCTTCTCCGTGCTCAGGTTGGCGAACGGCAGCACGGCGATGGATTTGTCACTGAGCTTCGGCGCGGTGGGCGGGGCCGGCTTGGTTTCCGCGGCGATCTTCGGTGACTCAGCGGCTGGCTCCGGTTTGCGCGAAACCATCACGCCGGTCGCGATCGCCACAATCACCGCAACGAGAGCGCCCCAGGTCCAGCCGGGGATGCCGGGTGATTGTTTCTTTGGGGACGCGACGCCCTCGTCGCGTTGAGCGGGACGGGCCTCCTTCGCCAAGGCTACTGAGCCCGGGGGGCGTCCCGCCTCCATTGCCGGGCAGGGTCGCCCGGCCTCCAGGGCCTTGCCCTCCAGCAGCTTTTTCACCTGCCCGACAAATTGCGGCGTGGGCAGCGCGCCGGGCAGCCGGGTCCACTGCACCTTCATGAATTCCGGCGGCACGACGGCCCCGCTTTCCGGGGTGTCGTCCACCACGACTGGCGCGAGAAACACCATGCCCTCGGCCATCAGGTGCGTCTGCTCGACGGCCAGTTTCCACTCGAGCCGGAAATAGCCCTTGTTCCGCTCCTGCGTGTGCGCGGAAATGATCGGCAGGAAGAGCGTGCAGTCGTTGATCTGCTTCCGGATCTTGGCGTCCCAGGCGTCGCCCCCACGCAGTTCGTTCTGGTCGAACCAGACCTCGACGCCATGGCTGCGCAGCGCCTCCGCGAGGCGTTGCGCCGCCGCAGTGTCCTCGCGGGCGTAGCTGATGAAGACCGCGCATGGAGTCGATTCACTCATGTCAGAACAGCGGCTCGTTGTTCTTGGGATCGTTGAGCAGGGCCTCGAACCGCGGATCACCGTGCAGCGGCAGCCAATAGGGACTGTATTTCGCCGCGTGGATATTCTCCCCGAACGGGGTGCGGAGCAGGCGCGTGAGTTCGGCGATCGCCCGGTCCTTTTCACCACACCACGCCAGCACCTGCGCATAGTACATACTGAGCGGCGGTCCGGCCACGGCGTCCTTCGACTCCGGGATCAGGTCCTTGGCCGTTTGCGCGCAGCGCAGCGCCTCCGCCTTGTTCCCAATCAGCGCATAAGCGCCGGCGAGCCACGCCCACGCGGTGGCCGAAGGCTTTTGCGCCAGCTCCGCCTTGCCTTCCCGGATCGCCGAGGTGGCGAGAGCGCGCGCAGCCGCCTGATCACCATGCGCCCAGAGCACGAACGCGGCGGAAATATCCTGGCTCCAATGCGATTCGCCGTAGCCGTCGTAATAGCGCAGCTGCCCGTCGAGCTTGATCGACTCTTCCCAGTCGCCAATGAGCCGGGCCCATTGCTTCCGCCCGTAGACCGCGGCCGGTTGGTCTCGCTGATCCGGCCGGAGCCGGGCAATCATGTCCTCCCCTTCACGTTGGGAGCCGCGGGCCAGATAGCGAATCGCGGCGGTATAGAGAATATCCAACAGCGAATCAGGGAACAGCGCCGGGATCTGCTCCTGCCTCGCAGCCGCCTCTTCGTAGCGGTGCAATCCGAGCGAGAGTGACACCAAGGTGTGCCCGTACCGCAGGTCGCGGGGTTCCAACTCCGCCGCCCGCTGCAGTTCCTTCAGCGCCTCGCCCCAGCGGCCCTGGCGGCGGTGAATGAAACCGAGCGAACCGAAGACCGCGGCATCGTTCGGCCGCAGCACGGCCAGACGCAGGTATTGCTCGGTCGCCCGTGCAAAATCACGATAGCCATAATAGTAATAGTCACCGAGCCGGTCGATGATGTCCGGGTCGTCGGGCGCCAGGCGCACGGCTGTGTCGATCGCCGCCTTGGCCTTGGCCAGCCGCGCATCCGAGTGGTCGACATCGTTGAAGTACGACTGCGTCATGGCCGAGGCGAGTTCGGCCCAAGCGAGCGCGAATTTCGGGTCGAGGCGGACCGCTTCCTCCAAGAGTGGTTCGCTTTCCTGCGTGCCGGCCTGGTTACGCTGGCGCAGTTCGCGGGCCTTGAGGTAAGCGTCGTAGGCCGCGAGGTTTTCCGTCGGCCGGCGGTCGAGCAGCTGCTTCTCCTGCGGCGAGAGTGCCGCCGACAGCGCCGCCGCGATCTCATGCGACAATTCGGACTGGATCGCAAAGATGTCCGTAATATCGCGATCATACGCCTTGGCCCAGACATGCTCGTCGGTGGTCGCACGGATCAGCTGGCCGGTGACGCGCACCTTGTTGCCCGCGCGCCGCACGCTGCCCTCGAGAATGTACGCCACGCCCAGTTCCTCCGCGATCTGCCGCATGGATTTGCTTGTCGTGCGGTAGGGCATCACCGAGGTGCGCGAGACGACGCGCAGCTCGTGGATCAGGGCGAGATTGGTCAGGATGTCCTCGTGGATGCCGTCGGCGAAGAAGACGTTGTCCTTGTCCTCGCTCATGTTGGTGAACGGCAGGACGGCGATGGATTTGTCGCTGACGCGGGGGACCGCAAGCGGGGCCGGGACAGGCTTGGTTTCGGCGGCGATAGCGGCGGGCTCCGGTTTGCGCAGGGTGATAACGCCGACCGCGACCGCAACGATCACGACGGCCAACGCGGGCCACATCCAACCGGGGATGCCTTTCGATGTAGCCGGGGTCGGTGACCCCGGTCGACCGGCCTCGGCGAGGCCGGCTACAGTCTTGGCCGCTATCTTCTGTGGTTTCTCGAGCAGCTTGCGCACCTGTTCGACAAACTGCGGGGTCGGCACGCCCCGGGCCAGCCGTGTCCACTGCACGCGCATGAATTCCTCCGGCACCTGAGCCGCGCTCTCGGGCGTGTCGTCGATCACCACGGGCACGAGAAAGGGCATGCCGGCCGCCATGTCCTGCGTGCGCTCGATGGCGAGCTTCCACTCACGGCGGAAGTAACCCTCGCCGCGGGCCTGAGTCGTAGCGGAGATGATGGGGATGAACAACGCGCACTCGCGGACCTGCTTTTTGATCTTCGCATCCCACGAGTCGCCGCCTCGCAATTCGCTCTGGTCGAACCACACGTCGACGCCGAAGGCTCGCATCGCATCGGCGATGCGCCGGGCAGCGCCCGTGTCCTCACGGGCGTAGCTCAAAAACACGGCGCGTTGTGCAGGGGTCGTGTCCGGCATAAGTTGCGGCTTTTCATGCCGGTTATGCTTAGGCCTTGCCAGCCCAAACCCGCGCTGGCACCCGTTGCAATCGCCCCCGGCCGAATGCCCCCCCCTGTCCCCACCGCAAAGCTTGTCCTGAGCCCGACATCGAGCGGTTCGGAGGCGATTGCGGCGATTCGCGGCCTGATCCGGCGGGGCGAATACCTCGCGGCCTACGATGCCGCGGAGGAAGCCGAGGTGCATGAGTTCCAACCCGCCCTGGGTTCCGTGGCCCGGGCGGAAATCAGGTATCTGCGCGTGCTGGCCCTGGCGCGTTCCGGCGGTTCGCGGCGCGCGGTGGCCGAGACGGCGGGCCTCACGGCCTCCCTGCCGGCCGATCTGCTGCCGCTTGCGCTCGCCGAGGACATCGCCGCGCTCTCGGCGAGAGTCGCCAAGGAACACGCGCTGCAGGCGCCCCTGCCCGAGCGGCCGGCGCTGGCCGCCGCTGCCGCGGCCGCGTATGAGGACGTGTATCGGCGCCTCCACCGTTCGTATGCCGGGGTGAACGCCGCGACCCTGTGGCGAATCGCGGGTCGCACGGAGCACGCGCACGAGCTGGCCCGCGATGTGCTGGAGATTGTCGCGCGCGAAACGTCCGGCCTCACCGGCCTCACCGGCCTCACCGGCCCCACCGACGCCGGCCACTACTGGGCGTGGGTGACGCGGGCCGAAGCGCTGCTGGTGCTCGGTGACAGTGCCGGGGCGGTCACGGCGCTGGCGACAGCCGCCGTGGGCGCCCAGGATGATCTCGGGGCCCACGCCACCACCCGCCGCCAGCTCCGCTTCCTGTGCCATGCCGTTGGCGTCGATCCCAAGCCGGTCGTCGAAGTGCTGGCGCAACCCGAGGTGGTGCACTTTTGCGGACACATGACGGCCCCGCCCGGAGCGCCCTCCCGGTTCCCGCAGGCCCAGCAGGCGGCAGTGACGGAAAAGGTCCGGGAGCGCCTGCGGGCGCGCCGGGTCGGTTTCGCGCACGGCTCGCTCGCGTGCGGGGCCGACATCATCATCGCGGAGATTGCGCTGGAGCTCGGGGCCGAACTGCACCTCGTGCTGCCGTTCGCCATCGACGAGTTCGTGGCGATCAGCGTCGCGCCGGGCGGCCCGGGCTGGACCGAGCGGTTCCGGCATTGTCTCGCCGCCGCGGCGTCGGTCACGGTTGCCAGCGACAGCGCCTATTTCGGGGACAATGTGCTGTTCGCCTATGCCGCCCGCATCGCCATGGGCCAGGCGATGAACCGGGCCGCGAGCATTGATGCCCGCATATGGCAGTTGGCCGTGTTCGACGGCGAGGAGGGATCGGAAACCGGCGGCACCGCCCACGACATCCAGCAGTGGCGGCGCGCCGGCGGCATGACCGAAATCATCCAGGTCAACTCGACCCGCGCCTACACGATGACGCCCTTCGTGGTGTCATCGAACCGGGTGATCCGCTCGGTGCTCTTCGGTGACTTCAAGGGTTTCAGCCGGCTGCACGACGAACACATCAAGATTTTCCTCGCCACGGTGATGCAGCCGGTGGCGGAGGTGCTGGATCGATACGCCGAACATGTGATCGTGCGCAATACGTGGGGCGACGGCTTGTTCGTGGTGATGGACGACGCCGTGAACGGGGCTTCGTGCGCC
Source organism: Lacunisphaera sp. (assembly GCA_035260745.1). Classification (GTDB taxonomy): domain Bacteria; phylum Verrucomicrobiota; class Verrucomicrobiia; order Opitutales; family Opitutaceae; genus Lacunisphaera. The sequence continues at coordinate 10,469 of DATFUQ010000036.1, forward strand.
CTCGATCTGCAGGAGCGGCTGCACTCGGTCGACCTGGCGGCCGCGGGACTGCCCGCGGATCTGGGCCTGAGGCTGGGCGGCCACACGGCGCCGCTGGTTCCAGTGTATGATCCGGTGCTGCGCCTGCCCATGGTGATGGGCCGGGGGCTCACCCGCGCCGCCCGGATCGAGCCGCGCACGCCCACCGGCGAGGTCTACGTGACGGCCGCGTTCGCGGCGTTGCTGCGGCTCGAGCCGGAATGTGGCGTGACCCCGGAATACGTGGGCCATCTCACCACCGCGAAGGATTTCGAAACCACGCCGATGTATCTCCTGCGGCGCCAACACGCGGCGAACCGAAGATAAGCGGGCGCCTAGCACGAAGGGGCCATGCGCCCGCCCGTCGGATTGCTTTTAGAATCGAAACTTCACATAGCCTTCGGCGCGGAGCGGCAGATCGGGCAGGATAAGGATGCTCGACGTGTAGGCGTCGCCATTGTGGATCCAGTTGCGCTGATCCGTAAGGTTGAGCAGGTCGAGGTTCACGGTCCAGGGACCGTGCGACCAGGAGAGCGAGGCGTTGAGCGTGTATTGCGCCGGGATGTGCCATTGGTCGTCGAGGTTGCCGCGCTGCCGGCTCTGCCACTGGCCATCCAGGGCCGCGCCGAAGCCATTTGACCAGCGGTAGCGCACGCTGCTGTTGAGCATAACGCGGGAAAAGCCAACCAGCGGCCAGTTGCCCACCGGCACCTGGTTGGCGAACGGGCTGTAGCTGGCATCGCCGGTGCCGAGTCCGCCCGGGCCGCGGCCAAGCGCATAGCCGGCGTAGATGTCGCGCCCGCCCAGCTGGTAGGGCGAAGCGTTGAGATACTCGCCCTGCTGGATCGTGGCGTTGAAGGTGGCGCTGAAATGCGGGGCGGGCTGGTAGACACTCTCGAACTCGAAGCCGCGCACGCGAATGTCCTGATGCACGTCACCCAGACCGGTGCGCGACCGGCGTTGCGTGAACAGCGCGGCCCCGGCGAAAAGCCGGTTGTCCAGCAGGCTGTATTTCGCCCCGGCCTCGAGCAGGTCACTCCGGTTGCGCAGGTCGTTGGGGTCGATCTTGCCGTCGGACTGCAGGCTGATGCCGCCGCCACCGAGGTTGCCGTGCAGCGAGGTCGTGCTCTGCCAGGTCAGATAATAACTGGAGGCGCGGTTCGCGCGGAACAACAAGCTGGCGTTGCCGGAAGCCGCGGTGGCCTTCGCCGTGTCGTGGGCCGGGGTGGTGCCGGCCGGCGGCAGTGGATCGCGCGCGCTGGCGAGAAACCGGTCGGCCCGCACGCCGGCCAGCAGGTGCAGCTTCTCGCCCAGCTTCACATCGTCTTGCACAAAGACGGCGGGATTCCACACGCGCGAGTCGCCGGTTTCGGGCGTCGGCACATAGGGATCGACCGGCGAAAAGAACGGCAGGCCGCCGGGCCCGGGCGCGCCGGGAAAGAACGAGTTCGGAAACTGCGCCGCCTGGTCGAAGACGCGCGCGGGATCGGTGAGGTCAAAATTATAGAGGTATTCGTTGGTGTAATTTTCGAACGAGCGCACCGCCTGCAGGCGCACGGTGGCGCCGGTCACGATGGATTGAGGCATGACGGAGTCCGTGAGCTTCAGGTGCGCCTCGGTGCGGTTTTCAAAGGTGTGCTGCTCCACGAACTCTAGGTAGGCCGTGGCGTAGACGCGCTTGCGGTTCACCCATTCGAAGAAGGTGCGGTTGATGAAAGTCAGCGCCGGCGAAACCTCGAGCGTGCCGATCAGCTGGGCATTGGCCACATGGGCCTGCGCGTAGTCGCCCTTCGACAGCAGGGTCGCATCCCAGGGCAGCTTAACGACCGAGGTGGCCGGCACCGGCCCGGGATTGTAGGCGCCGTCCGCCGAGAGCCCGGTGTAATAGAGGTCGTGGTCGATGAGGTCCTGGTTCACGTGGTTGACGCCGAGGGTCTCGTTTGTGTTCTGCCACATCCACTGGGCGTTGAAGTCAAACGTGAGCCCCGGACGGGGCCGCCACGCGAGCGCGGCGAACAGATCCTCGCGATCATCCTTGTCGCCATTGCGCGAATAAAAGGTGTCGCCGCCCTTGCCCTCATAGCTGACGCGCCAGGCCAGCCGGTCGTTCACCGGTGCGGTGGAGTCGACCTGAACGCTGCCGTTGAAATAGGACAGGCCACCGGTTGTCCACGTGCCCAGGCGGGCCGTGACCGTGGTCTCGGCTCCGGAGAATTTGGGCTGCTTCGTCTGGTAATTGACATAACCGCCGGTCAGGTAACCGGCCCCGAACACAGCCGAGCCGGCGCCGCGGACAACATCGACCGCCTCCACGCCGTTGAACGAGGGGAGGAAACCGTATTCGTTGTTCGTGCGGCGCTGGCCGTTGACGTAGGCTTCGGCGATATCGCCCCGAATGTAGGGTACGGTGAGCTCGCCGTAGCTGGAGGGAGCGTAGGCCCCGGGGCTGTATTCCAGAATGTCGCGCAAGCCGTGGATCGCGCGCTCGTTGACGAGGGCGGCGGTGATGGTGCTCACGGAGCGCGGCGTATCGAGCGGGCCCCGGGCATCGCCCATGACCGCACTGGTCTCGCGCGTGATCGGGTTCACCGACTGTTCGAGCGGCACGCCAGTGACGACGTAGCGGTCGAGTGTGAGAGGAGCGCCGGGCGGCGTGACTTGGGCGCGCAACAAAACTGTCGCGCCAAGGAAGAAAGGGAGCATTCGGGCCGGGAGTCGCATGGGAGTTGGTGCCCACCCGAACCGGACGCCCGACGGGGAAACTGGCGGCGCACCATGCGCGACCTTGCTTGTTTCCTTCGCCGGTATGATCCGTTTCAGGTTCAGAGGGTCGAGCGGCCGAGCGAGCCGCAATCTCAGTCCTCCGCGGAGGACACCCCTACGAGCACAGGCAGGTTCGGCCGCCATTTCCCCGCCGTCAACCGCGCAATGTGTCATCTCCGACCCTGAAAACATGAAGGGCGCCCCTTGCGGGACGCCCTGCATGACCTAACACCAAGCAAACCGTAAGAACTACAAACAATGTTCGTTCCTAAAAACGACACACTGATGTCGTTAAGATAGACGCAGCCCCGCGCAAAACGTTGAATCTTTCTGGAGGGGATTTTTTGTGAATAAGTTTTCGGCAAATAGTCTGGTGCTTTACGCTTGGCTGCAGTTGTTTACGTGCTTGTAGGGTTCCTGTTTCCGGGCGCAATCATGTGCTCTGTCCTGTCATAATCTTAAGAAACCATGAACCTTCCCTCCTCTTCCCGCCCCCATTTATTTGGGGTGCTGGCCGGGCTGGCACTCGCTGCCGGCCTGGTTTTTGCCGGCGCCTGGACCCGCATCTCTGAGTCCCAAGTCATCAATGTCACCGGCTCCGCGCACAAGAACGTGCGCTCCGATCTCGTCGTGTGGCACTCGGGTTTTTCCGTCGAAGCACCGACGCTGATCGAGGCCCAGGAAAAACTCCGCTCTGACTGCGCGAAGGTCGCGGCTTTTTTCACGACTCGCGGCACCGCGGGTTTTGCCACCTCGCCGGTGCAGATCAACCCGCTCTACTCCTCGTCCACCAGTTGGCAGGGCAACAACGACAGCGCATCGCTCGACAAGACCATCACCGCCACTATCAGCGCGACGTTCGCGATGAAGTGAAAGATGGCGGGGCCCACGTCCTCGTGGGCCGCGGCCCGTCGGAAGACGGACCCTCCTCAAACCTTACAGGTGAATTTCCGCCGGCATCACGATGCCGGCGTTTTCCTTCACGGGCTCGGCCTTCAGCGGGTAACGAAACACCCTGCCCTCGAAATTGCGGAAGATCACCTCGTCGTCGGTGATTTTTTCGACGTAGTCGGGATTCACCGGCACCTTGCCGCCACCGCCCGGCGCGTCGATGACGTATTGCGGCACGGCGTAGCCCGTGGTGTGGCCGCGGAGCGCCCGGATGATCTCGATGCCCTTGCGGACATCGACCTTGAAGTGCGCGCCGCCGGTGATGAGGTCCATTTGGTAGATATAATAGGGCCGCACGCGCATCCGCAGCAGGCGGTGCACCAGCGCCTTCATCACGTCGGCGTCGTCATTGACGCCCTTGAGCAGCACGCTCTGGTTGCCAAGCGGCACGCCGGCAAATGAAAGCCGCTCACACGCGTCCTTCAATTCCTGCGTTGCCTCTTTCGGGTGGTTGAGGTGGACGCTCAACCAGATCGGGCCGTGCTTCCTGAAAACCTCGCACAGTTCCGGCGTGATGCGCTGCGGCAGGAAAACCGGGATGCGCGAGCCGATGCGAATGAACTCGACGTGCTTGATGGCGCGCAACCGGCCCAGCAGGTGGTCGAGTTTCTTGTCGGAGAGCAGTAGTGGATCGCCACCGGAGAGGAGCACGTCGCGGATCTCGGGATGCGCCTCGATGTAGCGGAGCGCCTGCTCATATTCGGGATGGAAGTTGTAGTCCTGCGCGTTGCTGACGAGCCGGCTGCGCGTGCAATAGCGGCAGTAGGCCGCGCAGCGGTCGGTCACGAGGAACAGCACGCGGTCGGGGTAACGGTGGACGAGGCCGGGCACGGGCGAATGTTCGTCCTCGCCGAGCGAGTCGAGCATCTCGCCCGATGATATCACCATCTCGTCACTGCGCGGAATGACCTGCTTGCGGATCGGACAGTCCGGATCGTTGCGGTCGACCAGGTTGAAAAAATAAGGCGTGATGGCCAGCGCCAGCTTCTGGTTGGCGAAGAGGCAGCCGGCCTTCTCCTCCGGGGTGAGCGTCATGTAGCGCTCGAGCTGCTCCACCGTTGTGATCCGGTTCTTGAGCTGCCAGACCCAGTCCTGCCAGTCCGCCGCCGGCACATGCGACCAAAGCCCCTGGCCCTCGAACCAAACGGAGCGGTCTTCGGTGTAGGGCATGATGGGGTGCTAGAACTAGCTGGATTCGGCGGGCTGTCAAACGGGGGGATTCCTGGGCCTGCACAGTGCCCGTCCTATGCCGGATAAACAGCGCGGATTTTTCCCGCTAATACACTTGGCAGCGGTCGTTGAAACCCATTTCGTCGCGATTGATGGCCGCAACCAAACCAGCAATTCTAGCCCTCGAGGATGGCAGTGTGTTCCGCGGCATCGCCTTTGGCGCCGAGGCCACCATCGCCGGCGAATGCGTGTTCAACACGTCGATGACCGGCTACCAGGAAATCCTCACCGATCCCTCGTATTTCGGCCAGATCGTGACCATGACCGCCCCGCAGATCGGCAACTACGGCGTCAACGCCGAGGACGAGGAATCGTCCGCGCCGAAATGCTCGGGGTTTGTGGTGCGCGAGGCCTCGCCGGTGGTCAGCAACTGGCGCAGCACGATGTCGCTCGGAGACTATCTGGCCAAATACGGCATCCCGGGCATCAGCGAGGTGGACACCCGCGCGCTCACCAAGAAGCTTCGCGTCGATGGTGCGATGAAATGCTGCCTCAGCACCCGGCCCCTGAGCGACGCCGAGGCCATCAAGCGCGCCAAATCCTGGCAGGACATGGCCGGCAGCGACTATGTGAAGGACGTCACCTGCCGGGAGCCCTTCCACTGGCGCGGCGATGATGCCGCCCGGCACAACACCCAGTATCTGCCCGTCGGCACCACCGGCGGGGCGACGCA